>JBAUUA010001256.1:0-1614 GCA_049582465.1 Bradyrhizobium sp.
GTGCAGAGATGACAGTGCAGGTCGTTACTGATGCCTTGGTGATGGCGATCTGGCGACGAGGCAAGCCCGACGCGCTGCTGCATCATTCCGATCGCGGCAGCCAAGGCGAACTCAAGTGGTGGTCGCAACGCTCTGATGAAGGAGGTTGCGATGAAACTTGCAAAGCGGCGTTCCGATCGATCTGGGCGGGTGCCATTGTTCTCACCAGGTCGACCGTCCGTAGCAGGACGAGATGAGCGGCGACGCTTCTGGACTGCAATCGCGGTAGGCTTAGAGAGCGTGGATGCTGCGCTAGCGGCCGGTGTACCGCCGGCGGTAGGGACAAGATGGTTCCGGACAGCAGGGGGAATATCACCGGCGATGTTTGGACGATCGGCCAAACCGCTTTCGGGACGTTATCTCTCGTTTGCAGAACGGGAGGAAATCGCCCTTCTTCGCGCGCAGGGCTACTCAAAGCAGGAGGTTGCTCGTCGGCTTGGGCGGGCAGCGTCGACGATCTCACGGGAGTTGCGGCGCAATGCCGCCACTCGAAGCGGCGGCCTGGAGTACCGCGCCACAACAGCGCAATGGCACGCCGAACGAGCCGCTCGTCGGCCAAAACCGGGAAAGCTTGCGGAGAATGCGGCCTTGCGAGCCTATGTGGAGGAGCGATTGGCTGGCATCGTCGTCACTCCGAGCGGCACTCTTGTGGCCGGCCCGGCCGTGTCCTGGAAAGGCCGTCGACATGGGCGGCGGAAAGATCGGCGGTGGTCAAACGCCTGGAGCCCAGAGCAGATCGCTCGCCGACTCCCGGTCGATTTCCCGGACGATATGACCATGCGCATTAGCCATGAAGCCATCTACCAAGCGCTGTTCGTTCAAGGACGAGGCGCGCTGCGGCGCGAGCTGACGGCGTGCTTGCGCACCGGGCGACCGCTCCGGATACCGAGGGCGCGCACGCGCGGACGAGGCAAGGCCTTCATCTCTTCCGAGATCATGATCAGCCAACGTCCAGCGGAAGCAGTCGATCGCGCCGTGCCGGGGCATTGGGAAGGAGATCTCATCCTGGGTCTTGGCAGTTCGGCGATCGGCACATTGGTGGAGCGCACGACTCGATTCAGTTTGTTGTTGCACCTGCCGCGCATGCCGGGCCATGGCCGCGACGCTCGCGTGAAGAACGGCCCCGCCCTCGCTGGACATGGTGCCGATGCGGTGCGCGACGCCATCACGCGCACGATAATCACCTTGCCTGAGCATCTGCGGCGGTCGCTGACCTGGGATCAAGGAGCTGAGATGGCTCAGCACGCACGCCTAAAGATCGACGCGGGCGTGCAAGTCTACTTCTGCGATCCCCACAGCCCATGGCAGCGCGGCACAAACGAGAACACCAACGGGCTGCTGCGGCAGTACTTCCCCAAAGGCACCGACCTCAGCATGCACAGCGCCGACGAGATTGCCGCAGTAGCGGCCGCCCTCAACTCACGGCCCCGCAAAACGCTTGATTGGAAAACGCCCGCAGAATCGCTTGACCGGCTACTTCTATCAGCCGAGAAAGATCGCGTTGCGACGAACGTTTGAATCCACCCAATACGCCGCCCAGCTCTATCGTGACGCCTTGGTCGCGCACAGCCTGGT
>JBAUUA010001257.1:0-6381 GCA_049582465.1 Bradyrhizobium sp.
ACGAACACGTTGTAGGTATGGGTCTCGTGGAAGATCTGGACGCCGGGATACATCAGCTCGGCGCGGATCGCGATCGACATCGCCGCGCCGATGATGCCGGCGATGATCGCGAACACCAGGTACATCGTGCCGATGTCCTTGTGGTTGGTCGAATAGACCCAGCGCCGCCATCCGGTCGGATGGTCGTGCGCGTGATCGTCGTGGGCATGATCGCTGTGAGCCGATGTCGCTGTTGCCATTTTCAAATCCTGCCTTGCAGTCCTTTGCAGACCTTGCGGTCTTGTCGCCCTTGTCCCGATTTCGCGCCCTAAGCGTTGAGGCTTACTGCGCGGCTGCGCCCGCCGAGGCGAACGAGTTCGCCGGGTTGGATGCAAATTTCTTCTTCGCGGTCTCGACCCAGGCCGCGAATTCCTGATCGTTCACCACCCGCACGGCGATCGGCATGAAGGCGTGATCCTTGCCGCACAGTTCCGAGCACTGGCCATAGAACATGCCGGTCGTGGTGGCCTTGAACCAGGTTTCGTTGAGCCGGCCGGGGATGGCGTCGATCTTGATGCCGAACGCCGGCACCGCGAAGGAATGGATCACGTCGGCGCCGGTGGTCTGCACCCGGATCACCTTGTTGACCGGCACGACCATCTCGTTGTCGACGCCGAGCAGCCGGGGCTGCTTGTCCTGGGCCATCAGCGAATCGAATTCGAACTTGCCGTTGTCGGGATAGGCGTAGCTCCAGTACCACTGCTTGCCGGTCGCCTTGATGGTCAGATCGGCCTTGGGAATGTCGAGCTCGAGGAACAACAGCCGGAACGACGGCACCGCGATGCCGACCAGGATCAGGACCGGGATCAGCGTCCAGGCCACTTCGATCAGGGTATTATGGGTGGTGCGCGACGGCACCGGGTTGGCTCTGGCGTTGAACTTGACGACGACCGCGATCAGGAGCCCCAGCACGAACAGCGTGATGATGGTGATGATCCACAGCAGCCAGTTGTGGAACCAGGTGATCTGCTCCATCACGGGCGACGCCGCTTGCTGCAGCTTGAACTCCCACGGCGCCGGCTGCCCGAGTTCGGCAAATGCCGCCCCGCTCGTAGCCAGCGCAACGCCGGCCACCGCTAACCCCAGCAACCGCCGGCCAATTTGGCCCTTCGACATCTTCATGCCGCTCGCGCTCCCTTGATAGAACCCCTCGGCACCCCGCCGGTTGGCTAAGACGTGCCGCACGATCCGCCCCCTGACAAACGGCCTTGGGAGGTATTTTGGAAATACCAGGCCAGATCGCTAGAACGCGTCGAAATCCAGCCTCTCAAACCATAATTCTTGACCTATCGCAATGCAGTCGTAGGGCATGCTGTGCAACGCGCCCGGCTAAATCGCCGATGTCGTATTTTCCCGTGAAATCAGCCATTCGCGCGGCTTTCGCCCGCTCCGGGTGCTTGACAGGCGGATTGCCCGATGTAGGCACAGGCTGGGTGCTCCACAGGAACCTGATTCGGCTGGCTCAGGAGCGGCCCTCATGGCTCAAGGGCTCTCGAAAGTGCCTTCAAGGCGCCGTCATTGCGTATCAGTCCCCTGTTCGGACCGACAGTTCTAGGGATTATTCTTAAGGGATCGACCCGGATGGGGCCTTCGACATACAGGGCGAGAAATGCCGCAGGCCGCGGCAGCCGGTCTGCAGGCGTCCCCCGCCGGCTGGGCACCAGGCTGACGGCGTTCAACCTTGCCAAACTCAGCCTTGCCACGCTTGGCGTCGTCATTGCCTGCTTTCTCGGCATGACAGCCACCGCCAGCGCGCAGGGCGCGGTGCGCTCGGTCCATGGCGACTGGCAGATCCGCTGCGACACCCCGCCGGGCGCGCAGGCCGAACAATGCGCGCTGATCCAGAGCGTGGTGGCGGAAGACCGTTCCAATGCCGGTCTGACCGTCATAATGTTGAAAACCGCCGACCAGAAGAGCCGGCTGATGCGGGTCGTGGCGCCCTTGGGCGTGCTGCTGCCCTCCGGCCTCGGCCTGAAACTCGACAATGTCGATGTCGGCCGCGCCGGCTTTGTCCGCTGCCTGCCCAATGGCTGCGTGGCCGAGGTGGTGATGGACGACAAGCTGCTGGGTCAGCTCCGCAACGCCAAGACCGCCACCTTCATCATCTTCGAGACCCCCGAAGAAGGTATTGGTTTCCCGCTCAGCTTGAACGGACTCGCCGAGGGTTACGACAAATTGCCGTGACGTGAGGCAATCTGCCTCGCGGCAGGCGATCCGGCGGACCCTCCCCTTTTACCGCGACCGTCCCTATCTTGAGACCATCGTCGTTTTGGCCAGCGAGTGCCTGGTTCCATAACCTGGGTTACGGTGTTGTAAGGCGACTTTTCGGCGGCCTTGCTTAAAACACGATGACCCGTGGTTATGGTCCATGTTTCGGCGGGAACGGCAGAACCGCCACAGCGCATTGGAGCTTCCATGACCCCCACCACCTCCCTGCTCGACCGCGCCAATCTCGATCGCGATTCCGTGCGACATCAGGTCGTGCGGGGGCTCACGGGCGCCGACGACGGTGAGTTGTTCCTGGAATACAGCCAGACCGAAGCGCTGATGTTCGACAATGGCCGGCTGAAGCAGGCCACCTACGACACCTCGCAGGGGTTTGGGCTTCGCGCCGTGAAGGACGACGCGGTCGGCTATGCGCATTCCTCCGACGTTTCGCTGCCGGCGCTGATTCGCGCCGCCGACGCGGTCGCCGCCGTGCGCGGCGGCTATAGCGGGAATTTCGCGGCCGCCCCTGCCCACACCAATGTGCGCCTTTATGGCGACGAAAATCCGCTCGACGCACCCGGTTTCGAATCCAAGGTAAAACTGCTCGCCGAGATCGACGCCTACGTCCGCGACAAGGACCCGCGGGTGCGGCAGGTCACCGTCAGTCTGGGTGCGACCTGGCAGGTGGTGGAGATCCTGCGGCCCGACGGCGAGAGCTATCGCGACATCCGCCCGCTGGTGCGCGTCAATATTTCCGTGGTCGCGGGCCAGGGCGACCGGCAGGAGAGCGGCAGCAAGGGCTATGGCGGCCGCGAAGGCTATGCGCGCTTCATCGAGACCAAGGCGTGGCGCGAGGCCGCCGACGGCGCGATCCGCGAGGCGATGGTCAATCTGGAATCGGTGCCGGCCCCCGCCGGCGAGATGGATGTGGTGCTCGGCGCCGGTTGGCCCGGCGTGATGCTGCACGAGGCCGTCGGCCACGGGCTCGAAGGCGATTTCAACCGCAAGAAGACTTCTGCGTTCGCGGGCCTGCTGGGCCAGCAGGTCGCCGCCAAGGGCGTCACCGTGGTCGACGACGGCACCATGGCCTCGCGGCGCGGCTCGCTGTCGATCGACGACGAGGGCACGCCGACCAACCGCACCGTGCTGATCGAGGACGGCATCCTGGTCGGCTACATGCAGGACCGCCAGAACGCCCGGCTGATGAACATGAAGCCGACCGGCAACGGCCGTCGCCAGGGCTACGCCCATGTGCCGATGCCGCGCATGACCAACACCTACATGCTGGCGGGCCAGAGCGATCCGGCGGAAATTCTCGCCTCGGTCAAGAACGGCATCTATGCCGCCAATTTCGGCGGCGGCCAGGTCGACATCACCTCGGGCAAATACGTGTTCCAGTGCACCGAAGCCTACAAGATCGAGAACGGCAAGATCGGCGCGCCGCTGAAGGGCGCCATGCTGATCGGCAACGGGCCGACCGACCTGCACCGCATCACCATGGTCGGCAACGACCTCGCGCTCGATACCGGCATCGGCACCTGCGGCAAGAACGGCCAGGGCGTGCCGGTCGGCGTCGGCCAGCCGACGCTGCGGATGGAACGGATCACGGTCGGAGGTACCGGCGCATGAGCGTCAACAACGAAACGATGGCGACGAAGAAGACATCCACCTGGCGCGGCCAGTTCGTCCAGCTCACCGGCATCGTGCTGGCGGTCTTCCTCGCCAAGGGCGCGCTCGCCGAGCCCTTCTACGTGCCGTCGGGCTCGATGGAGCCGACGCTGCAGATCGGCGATGCGCTGCTGGCATCGAAATACGCCTATGGCTACTCGACCGCCTCGCTGCCGATCCAGATCAATTTGCCGGAGAGCGGGCGCGTGTTCGGCGAGACGCCGAAGCGCGGCGATGTCGTGGTGTTCCGCTGGCCGGGCGACCGCTCGCAGGCCTGGGTCAAGCGCGTCGTTGGCCTCCCCGGCGACAGCATCCAGATGCGGCAGGGCCAGCTCTTCATCAACGATCATGCGGCCGAGCTGAAGCCCGACGGCATCGGCGAGGCCGAAGACGACAACGGCACCGTCGAGCCGGCGTTTCGCTTTATCGAAACCTTGCCGGGCGGCGTCAGCCACCAGATCCTCAAGCTGCGCGACAACGGCCGGCTCGACAACACGGCCGAAGTCACCGTGCCGCCCGGCCGGCTGTTCGTGATGGGCGACAACCGCGACAACTCCGCCGACAGCCGCGTGCCGGTCCGCGACGGCGGCGTCGGCATGCTGCCGATGGACGATCTGGTCGGCCGTGCCGATGCCGTGGTGGGATCGTGGGATCTCGGCATCCGCCATCAGCCGGTATCGACCTGGCTGTCGGGTTTCCGGCTATCGCGGTTTTTTACGTCGGTGCGTTGACGCCGAATTCGTAAGGGATTGTAGGGTGGGCAAAGGCGCATCAGCGCCGTGCCCACTGTCTTGAAATCGAAGAGCTCGTCGTGCTGCCTGGTGGGCACGCTTCGCTTTGCCCACCCTACGAATTGCCATGGACACCGACGAATTCCTCGCCGCAGCCCTCCGCAATCCCGCCAATCGAGCCATCGCCGATGAATTATTCGCGCTGGCGCTGCCGGATGCGTGGATCGTCTCGGGGTGCCTGGTGCAGAGCGCGTGGAACGTGTTGACCGGCCGCACCGTCGATTACGGCATCAGCGACTACGATGTCTTCTATTTCGATCCCGACATCTCCTGGCAGGCCGAGGACGCCGTGATCCGGCTGTTGCAGGATCGCCTGGCGCATCTCGGCGTCACCATCGAGGCGCGCAACCAGGCCCGCGTCCATCTCTGGTATCCGCAAAAGCACCACCTGCCCTATCCTGCGCTGCGGTGTTCGACCGAAGGCATCGACCGCTTCCTGACCAGGAATACCCAGGTCGGAATCTGCCGCACGAATGAGGGATACGACGTCTACGCGCCGAACGGCTTCGACGACATCGCCGGCCTGATCGTGCGGCCCAATCCGGGTCCGAATTTTTCCGCTGCCAACTACGCGGCGAAGGCGGCACGCTGGAAGGGGCTTTGGCCGGAGCTGACGGTGCTGGGGGCGGAAGGCGATCAATCCGATATCGTCACGTGACGACGATGCAATACCACACCGTCATTCCGGGATGGTGCGTTAGCACCAGACCCGGACTCTCGAGATTCCGGGTTCGATGCTTCGCATCGCTCCGGAATGACAACCCGAGCCCTACCGCACCACGCCCGAGGTGAACCCCGGCTTGCGCCGCGGCGGCTTTATCTCCTTCTTCAGGAAGCAATGCGCGGCCCTGCCGATATATAACGGGCGGGCATAGGTCCAGGCCCGGCACTTGTTGTCGGCGGTGCAGGCGGCCTTGCAGGCCTCGTCGCCCTCGTCGCCCTTGAGTTCGAAATTGCGGTAATCGCCGCCGAACCGGTCGATCGAGGTTTCGATGCCCTTGCTGCGCGGCTCCACTACGCCGGCGCCGCGCACGCCGGTGACGCAGCAATCGTCCTGCACGCGCGGGGGCACGCTGTTCTTCAGCCAGCACAGCGCGCCGCCGGCGGCATCGTTCGGATAGTTGAAGCTCCAGGCCCGGCAGCGCCGGTCGCGCTCGCACACCAGCGCGCAATCCTGCGGATCGCCTGAGGGCACCGGCACGCTTAGATAGTCACCGCCCGGCCGATCGAAATTGGCCTGCGCGTGCGCATCGCTCACGGTGGCAACCGCCGCCACCGCGGCGAGCATCACGACGGCGAGCGTCGCCAAACACGCCCTGAGCAGGCGGCCTCCCCACATTCGCGATTACTTTCAACTAATTGGTCGCCCCGCTCCTGGCGGTCTGCCATTTGATCGCCACGAACCTGTACGGCGGATGAACGGCCCGGGCGCTGTCTGCGCAAACGTCCGGCTATCACGACAATTCGCAGCTGAACGCCCGCTAGAAAGCATACTCGTCATAGGCCGGCTCGACCGAGCCGTGCCAGGGCCCACGGAACTTCTCCAGCATCTCCTCGGCCGGCGTTCGGCCCGAATCGATGATCCGCTCCAGCGGCTCGAGATGGCGGCTCTCGTCACGGCCGAGATGATCGACGCGGCCGCGCCGGCGCAATCCCGAATGCGCCAGCGCCAGGC
>JBAUUA010001258.1:0-5382 GCA_049582465.1 Bradyrhizobium sp.
TGGGGCGGCCAGATCACCAACCGTGCCGACCTTTTGATGGCGCTCAGCCATGGCGAAGGCGCGCGCGAATATTATGCGGAAGGGCGCGCTGCGGCCGAGATCGGCCGGCTGTGGGCCGCGATCGAACGTTCGGTGAAGGCGATCCGTGGATCGGCGTCGGCGAGCGGCGCAATGCACAAGCAGGCGGCTTAACCAGGCCGCGGCTCAAGACCAACAAAGAACGCGCAGGCTTGGCGCGTTTTTCTGTTGTGAATCGTCATCCCCACGTAACGGCTGAGGCGTTACGTGGGGATGACGTTGTTATGGCCTCGAAATTCGTTTGCGATGGCCCGCTTACGCGACCATCAGCATGTAGAAGACGATCACCGGCGACAGGCCGAGGATCACCGACCAGATGCCCAGCGCCCAAAGAATGTCTTCGGTGCTGAAGCCCTGCTGTTCAGGGAATGGATTATCCCGAGTACTCACGACGCCCCCGCGTTTCTTTCTCTCGTGGGCCCGTTGATACGCGAAAATTTCTAAGAAAGCCGACGGCGATTTCGAACGCTTTCGATCGAAGGCGCTACCGCGGATTAACCAGGGCGGCAGCTTGCCGGCCTGTCAGCTTCCCGTCACGAGGCGCAAGGCCACCACCGGCGCCACGCCCAGGAGCATCGCCCACAGCCCGAATGACGACACCAGGAGCAGATCCTGCACGGCTTCGGCGCGCGCCGCGGCCAGAACGGCCGCGTCTCGAATGGTCCTTTTGGTCATTGTTTCCCCCGTCGGTTTGTCGTTGGGGGAATTCCATAGACCTCAAGCTTTAAAGTTGGCGCTGCCGCCTCGTTCGGATTCGACGTGCCGGCCTTACCGCGTATTAACCACGCGAGCTCGTCCGGCCGGGCTGCCGTCACCGCCTATCGGTCGGCGCGGCCGACCACGTCCATCAGCTCCGCGATCTTGCGGCGCTGGTCGGCCTTGTCGCCGGAGGCGATCGCGTGCTCGACGCAATGGGCGACGTGGTCGCGCAGGATTTCCTCCTCGACGCGGCGCAGCGCCGCCTTCGCGGCCGCGATCTGCGTCACCACGTCGATGCAGTAGCGGTCGTCCTCGACCATCCCGGCGAGGCCGCGGATCTGGCCCTCGATTCGTTTCAACCTTTTCAGGCAGGAGGTCTTGATCTCGTTTCTCATAGGGTTCATATACCCCCCTAGGGTATATTTTTCAAGAGGCCGGGAGAGCTGTGATGGCAGAGACGGATCACCCACACGGGGCGGGCGCGGCACATGCCGGCCACCATCACGGCGCCGGAACGCACACCTGCTGCGGCGGCAAGCATGGCGGCGGCGAGGCGGTCGCTAACGTCGCGATCGACCCGGTCTGCGGCATGAGCGTCAACCGCGACACCGCCAAGCACCGATTTGCCTATAAGGGGCAGGACTATTTCTTCTGCAGCGCGCGCTGCCGCGAACGTTTCGAAGCCGAGCCGCAAAAATATCTCGCGCCAAAGGAGATACGGCAGCCCGAGCCCGCCGCAACGGCCGGCACCATCTACACCTGTCCGATGCATCCGGAGGTACGGCAGGTCGGCCCGGGCTCCTGCCCGATCTGCGGCATGGCGCTGGAGCCCGAGCAGGTCTCGCTCGACCAGGCGCCGGATCCCGAACTCATCGACATGACCAGACGGTTCTGGATTGCGCTGGTGCTGACGCTGCCGGTCTTCGCCATCGAGATGGGCAGCCATCTCGGCTTCGGTCATCTCGTTCCGCCGATGTGGTCGAACTGGATTTCCCTCGTGCTGGCGACGCCGGTGGTGCTGTGGGCGGGCGCGCCGTTTTTCGTCCGCGGCTGGCGTTCGCTGGTGACGCGCAATCTCAACATGTTCACGCTGATCGCGATGGGTACCGGCGTGGCCTATGTCTACAGCGTGGTGGGCACGCTGGCGCCGCAGCTGTTTCCGCCGGCGTTCCGCGACATGCACGGCATGGTCGCGGTGTATTTCGAGGCCGCCGCCGTCATCACCGTGCTGGTCCTGCTCGGACAGGTGCTGGAATTGCGGGCGCGCGAGCGCACCTCGGGCGCCATCAAGGCGCTACTCGGGCTCGCGCCGAAAACCGCGCGCCGCATCACCGACCACGGCGACGAGGATGTCGCGATCGATGCCATCGCGGTGGGCGACCGCCTGCGGGTGCGTCCGGGCGAGAAGATCCCGGTCGACGGCATCGTGACGGAAGGCCGCTCAGCGGTCGATGAATCCATGGTGACCGGCGAATCGATGCCGGTGTCGAAGGCCGAAGGCGCGCGCGTCATCGGCGGCACCGTCAACCAGAGCGGCGGCCTGGTGCTGCGCGCGGAAAAGGTCGGGCGCGACACCATGCTGGCGCGGATCGTCGACATGGTGGCCCGCGCGCAGCGCTCGCGCGCTCCGATCCAGCGCCTTGCCGATCAGGTCGCCGGCTGGTTCGTGCCGGCGGTGATCGCGGCGGCGGTCGTGGCATTCGCGGCCTGGATGACATTCGGTCCCGAGCCGCGCTTCACTTTCGGTCTGGTCGCCGCCGTCACGGTGCTGATCATCGCCTGCCCCTGCGCGCTGGGACTGGCCACCCCGATGTCGATCATGGTCGGCGTCGGCCGCGGCGCTCATTCCGGTATCCTGATCCGCGACGCCGAGGCGCTGGAACGGTTCGAGCGCATCGACACCATCGTGCTCGACAAGACCGGCACGCTTACTGAAGGCAAACCAAAAGTGGTGTCGATCATCGCCGCCGGCGGCATCGAGGAAAATGAATTGCTGCGGCTTTCGGCCAGCGTCGAGCGCGGCAGCGAGCATCCGCTGGCGCAGGCAATCCTGAACGCCGCCAAGGAGCGCGGCGTCAAGCCCGGCGACGCCGGCGATTTCGCCTCGCCTTCCGGCAAGGGCGCGACCGCAACAGTTGATGGCCGCAAGGTCGCGCTCGGCAATGCGATGCTGATGGGTGAGCTCGGCGTTTCAACCGGGAATGTGGACGCCGCCGCGGAAGCCGCAAGACAGGACGGCGCCACCGCGATCTATGTCGCGGTCGACGGCCGCGCCGCCGGTATCATCGCCATCGCCGATCCGGTCAAGGCATCGGCGCCGGCAGCGCTACAGAAGCTGCGCGAGGACGGGCTGCGCGTGGTGATGCTGACCGGCGACAATCTCACCACCGCGCGCGCGGTGGCCGCAAAACTCGGCATCGACGAGATCGAGGCCGGCGTGCTGCCGGAGCGCAAGAGCGAGGTGGTGCAGCGGCTCCGCAAGGAAGGCCGCAGCGTCGCCATGGTCGGCGACGGCGTCAACGACGCCCCCGCGCTGGCCGCCGCCGATATCGGCGTCGCCATGGGCAGCGGCACCGACGTTGCGATTGAAAGCGCGGGGGTCACGCTGCTGACCGGCGACCTCATGGGCCTGGTGCGGGCGCGGCGCCTGTCGGTCGCGACCATGCGCAACATCCGCCAGAACCTCACTTTCGCGTTCCTGTACAATGCCGCCGGCGTACCGATCGCCGCCGGCGTGCTCTATCCCGTGTTCGGCATCCTCTTGTCGCCGATGATCGGCGCCGCCGCGATGGCGCTGTCCTCGGTCAGCGTGATCGGCAACGCGCTGCGGCTGGCAAGGTCGAAGCTGGATTAAGACGTCGTTGCGAGCCGACGGGTCGGCGCGCTGCGCCGCCCGATCACATGCTCCGCGAAGCAATCCATGGTCAAGGAACCTGGATTGCTTCGTCGCGGCGCTCCTCGCGATGACGGGACAGACGCCGTTCAATCTCCCTATCGATCCGTTCGGCCAGCGGCGCACTGACTTCCGTCATCGGCAGCCGCACCTCCGGACTGTCGATCAAGGCCGCGCGCCACAGCCAGTGCTTGATCGGCGCCGGGCTCGGCTCGGAGAACAGCAGCTTCGTGAGATCCGCGACCGAACGCCAATGCGCCAGCGCGGCGTCGCGCTCGTCCGCCGCATGCAGCCGCCAGATTTCCGCGAAGATCGCGGTCTCGACATGCGCGGACGCCAGGATGCCGCCGTCGGCGCCGTCGCTCAGCGCCTCCTGATATTGCGCATCCTCGCCGGTCAGCACGGCGAAGTCCTGCGGGCGCCGGCGCAACAGCTCGAGCGACTGGCTGCGGTCGGCGCAGCAATCCTTCAGTCCGGCGATATTGCGATGGGAGGCCAGGCGCAGCATCGCCTCGTTGCCGAGATTGACGCCGGTCCGGTACGGAATGTTGTAGAGCGCTACCGGATGGCTGGCGCGATCGGCGAGCGCTCGGAAATGAAGCTCTAGCCCGCGCTGCGACGGCCGCGAATAATATGGGCAGGAAATCAGGTAACCGTCGATCGGCCATGAGGCGGTTCGCTCGAGCGTGTCGAGCAGCGCGCCGGTGTCGCTGCCGGACAGACCGAGCAGGACAGGAAGTCTTCTCGTCTTTCCGGCTTCATCTCGCACCGCGAAAACCAGCCGTTCGGTTTCGGAAGGCGACAGCGTCAGGCCTTCGCCGGTGGTGGCGGCAAGCACCAGCCCGTTGAGCGGCAACGCGATATAATGCCGGACCAGCCGTCGCAGCGACGCCTCGTCCAGCATGCCGTCGCGGAACGGCGTGATCAGCGGCAGCCAGAGGCCGCGCAGGCGAGCTTGAAGGTAGGAAGCTTGAAGATCGGAAGTTCGAAGGTCGCTCATTGGTCCATCTCCTCGGGGAAAGCCGGAAGACGGGACATCAAAAAACCCCGTCCAGACGGCGGGGTTTTCTCGGATCGGTGCTGGCTAAAAACTATCGCGCGCGCCGATTCGAAGCCCCGGAAACGGGAGCTTTTTTCGACAACGCTGCCATGCAAAGACTCAGGATCATCCGGCAATGATGATCGGCCGCCTTCCGCCTGTCAACGTGCGGAACGGGTGCAGCCGGATGCATCCAGCCGCACGGTGAGCGAGCGATCAAAACCTGATGCCCAAAAAAAAGCCGGGCTCGATAGAGCCCGGCTTAAGGTATTGGCCACGTGAGGCCGACACAATCACCTTCCAAGAGGGATTACTGAGCTTCCGCGCCACTGGAGGAGGGGGACAAATGCGCAACGCGAATGCTCAGCGTACGTACAGTATGGTCCCCGCCGGGGCCTTGCAGCAACCACCCGCGAAGCATGTCAGTCATGCGGAGACCGGGGGCTTTGACAAATCGCGCAACGACTTGGCGCAAGATTACGAAGGCCAGCGCTGCGCCTTGCTCACTACGAAGTCGCGAAACACCTGCACCCGCGCCACCGTCTTCAGCTCTTCCGGATAGACGAAATAAGTGTCGAGCTGGATCGAGTCGGATTCCCCGAACAGCTGCACCAGGCGGTTTTTTTCCTCGACCAGATAATCCGGCAGCGAGGCGATGCCGAGCCCCTGCTGG
>JBAUUA010001259.1:0-4321 GCA_049582465.1 Bradyrhizobium sp.
TGATCCTGACCACCGCCTTGATGCCGTTCTGTATCGTGGCGAGCTGGAGATCCGTGACGTTGCGCCTGCGCGAATACATGATGGCGTTCTTGATCCTGGAAACGCTGATGGTCGGCGCCTTCTGCGCGCTCGACCTCGTGCTGTTCTACCTGTTCTTCGAAGGCGGCCTGATCCCGATGTTCCTGATCATCGGGGTGTGGGGCGGCCCGCGCCGGGTCTATGCCTCCTTCAAGTTCTTCCTCTACACGCTGCTCGGCTCGGTCCTGATGCTGCTGGCGATCATGGCGCTGTACTGGAATGCCGGCACCACCGACATCCCGGCGCTGATGCACACCGCCGTGCCGCGCAGCTTGCAGACCTGGGCATGGCTGGCGTTCTTCGCCTCCTTCGCGGTGAAGATGCCGATGTGGCCGGTGCATACCTGGCTGCCCGACGCGCATGTGGAAGCGCCGACCGCGGGCTCGGTGATCCTGGCGGCGATCCTGTTGAAGATGGGCGGCTACGGCTTCCTGCGCTTCTCGCTGCCGATGTTCCCGCTGGCCTCGCATGATTTCGCGCCGCTGATCTTCACGCTCTCGGTCATCGCCATCATCTACACCTCGCTGGTGGCGTTGATGCAGGAAGACATCAAGAAGCTGATCGCTTATTCGTCGGTGGCGCATATGGGCTTCGTCACCATGGGGATTTTCGCCGCCACCACGCAGGGCGTCGCCGGAGGCGTGTTCCAGATGGTGTCGCACGGCATCGTCTCCGGCGCGCTGTTCCTGTGCGTCGGCATCATCTACGACCGCATGCACACCCGCGAGATCGTGGCCTATGGCGGGCTGGTCAACCGCATGCCGATCTACGCGCTGGTGTTCATGGTCTTCACCATGGCCAACGTGGGTCTGCCCGGAACGAGCGGCTTCGTCGGCGAGTTCATGACCCTGATCGGCACGTTCAAGGTCTCGATCCCGACCGCGACCTTCGCTACCACCGGCGTGATCCTGTCGGCGGCCTATGCGCTGTGGCTCTATCGCAAGGTCGTGTTCGGCGCGCTGACAAAGCCGTCGCTCGCCAGCATCAAGGACCTCACCTTCCGCGAGGGTCTCATCATGGTGCCGCTGGTGGCGCTCACGCTGCTGTTCGGCTTCTACCCGAAGCCGGTGCTCGACATGTCGGCGTCGTCGGTGCAGCAACTCGTCAACAACTACAACACCGCAGTGACGGCCGTGAAAGCGGCCGCGCTCGTGCAGTGATCGGGATAACGCCATGAGCTTTGAGAGTGCAGGTTATCAGTTGCTGCCCGTGCTGCCGGAGCTTGTGCTGGCGCTGGGTGCGATGGCGCTGCTGATGCTGGGCGCCTATCGCGGGCCGCAGACCACGAGCCTGGTCACCGGGCTTGCGGTTTGCCTGCTGGTCCTGACCGGCGTGCTGGAACTGTGGGTGCCGGTCGGCAAGACCTTCGGCGGCAGCTTCATCGTCGACGACTTCGCCAAATTCCTGAAAATCCTTGCGCTGATCGGCTCGGTCGCGACGCTGGTTCTTTCGATCGAATATCTGGCCGATCAGTCGCGGCGCATCTTCGAATATTCCATCCTGGTGCTGCTCTCCACCCTCGGCATGATGGTGCTGATCTCGGCCGGCGACCTTATTATGCTCTATCTCGGGCTTGAGCTGATGTCGCTTGCGCTCTACGTGGTCGCTGCGAGCAACCGCGACGACGCCAAGTCGACCGAGGCCGGCCTGAAATATTTCGTCCTCGGCGCGCTGTCCTCGGGCATGCTGCTGTACGGCGCTTCGCTGATTTACGGCTTCACCGGCACCGTCGCCTTCGCCGGGATCGCCGCAGCCGTGAAGACCGGCAGCGTCGGCATCGTGTTCGGCCTGGTATTCCTGCTCGCCGGGCTTTGCTTCAAGATATCGGCGGTGCCGTTCCACATGTGGACGCCCGACGTCTATGAGGGCGCGCCGACGCCGGTCACCGCATTCTTCGCTTCGGCGCCGAAGGTGGCGGCGCTGGCCGTGTTCACCCGCGTGGCGCTGACCGCGTTCCCGGGCATCGTGCCGCAATGGCAGCAGATCGTGGTGTTCGTGTCGATCGCCTCGATGGCGCTGGGATCGTTCGCCGCCATCGGGCAAAAGAACATCAAGCGGCTGATGGCCTATTCCTCGATCGGCCATATGGGATTTGCCCTGGTCGGGCTCGCCGCCGGCACCGCGGAAGGCGCGCAGGGCGTGCTGATCTATATCTCGATCTATGTGGCGATGACGCTCGGCAGCTTCGCCGTCATCCTGACCATCAAGCGCAACGGCCAGCATTTCGAAAACATCAGCGACTTCGCGGGGCTGTCGCGCACCAATCCGCTGCTGGCGTTCTTCTTCGCGATGCTGTTGTTCTCGCTGGCCGGCGTTCCGCCGCTCGCGGGCTTCTTCGCCAAATGGTACGTGTTCGTTGCGGCGATCAAGGCCGGGCTGTTTACGTTGTCGGTGATCGGTGTGCTCACCAGCGTGGTCGGCGCCTATTACTATCTCTCCATCGTCAAAGTGATGTATTTCGAAGAGCCGCTCATCAAGCTCGATCCGATACGGATGGAACTGCGCACGGTGCTGGCGGTGGCGGGCCTTTTCAATATCTTTTTCTTCGTCTATCCGGGGCCGCTGGTCAGCGTCGCGACGGCTGCGGCGAAGTCGCTTTTCTAGATGGCATTCACGCTCGGTCCACGAGCCATATCGGCGGGCTACCGGCTCGCCGCCTTCGATCAAATCGGCTCGACCAACGCGGAAGCGATGGAGCGCGGCCGCGAGGGCGAGCGCGGGCCGACCTGGTTCGTGACTACGGAACAGACCGCGGGACGCGGCCGGCGGCATCGCCCCTGGATCGCGCCGCGTGGTAATCTCGCCAGCAGCATCCTGGAGGTGCTCGACGTCCCGCCCGCGATCGCCGCGACGCTGGGCTTTGCCGCCGGGCTGGCGCTGGAGGCGGCGCTGCGCAGGGTCAGCATCGAGGCATCGCTGAGATCAGCGGGATCGGATGATATGAAATTTTCGCTGAAATGGCCCAACGACGTGCTGGCGGGGCGGCAAAAACTGGCCGGCGTCCTTTTGGAAGCGGAGGCCGTGGCCGACGGTGGCCTCGCCGTCGTGGTCGGCATCGGCACCAATGTGGTCGCGGCCCCTGAGGGCACGCCGACGCCCGCGACCTCGCTGGCGGCACTGGGCATCCAGATCGGCGCAGAGGAGCTGTTTTCCGAACTGTCGGACGCCTGGGCCGAATTTCGGAGCATCTGGGACAAGGGGCGCGGTTTTGGCGACATCCGCAGGCTCTGGCTCGAGCGGGCCGCGGGACTTGGACAGCCGGTTTCGATCCATACCGGGGCTACGACCGTCGAGGGAACCTTCGACAGCATCGATGAGGCCGGCTGCATGATCGTCAGGACGGCGGCCGGCAAGCAGGTCCCGATCTCGGCGGGAGACGTTTATTTCGGCTCGGCCAAGTCGGCGGGGGTTGCCTGATGGCGCGCCCGGACGAACTGACCTTTGCGCCGCTCGGCGGCGTCGGCGAGATCGGCATGAACCTGTCGATCTACGGTCTCGGCAACCGCCACCAGCGCTCCTGGCTCGCGGTCGATCTCGGCGTGTCGTTCGGCGACGAGGAGCATCTGCCGGGCATCGACCTGATCATGCCCGACATCCGCTTCCTCGAAAAGGAGCGCAAGAACCTGGTCGCGCTGGTGCTGACGCACGCCCATGAAGACCATTTCGGCGCCATCATCGACCTGTGGCCGAAGCTGAAATGCCCGATCTACGCCACCCAGTTCAGCGCCGCTCTGTTCGAGGCCAAATGCGCCTCCGAGCGCAATCCGCCGAAGATTCCGGTCACGGTGGTTCCGTCCGGCGGACGCATCGATCTCGGCCCGTTTAACGTCGAGTTCATTCCGGTCGCGCATTCGATTCCGGAATCGCATGCGCTCGCGATCCACACCTCCGCAGGCACCGTGCTGCACACCGGCGACTGGAAGATCGATCCGACGCCGATCATAGGCAAGCCGACCGACGAGCGGCGCTTGCGCGAGCTCGGCGATGCCGGTGTGCTGGCGCTGATCGGCGATTCCACCAATGCGGTGCGGGAAGGGCGCTCACCCTCGGAAACCGAGGTGGCAAGAACCATTACCGAGCTGGTCAAGAGCGCAAAAGGGCGGGTCGCCGTGACCACGTTCGCCTCCAACGTCGCCCGCCTGCGCGCGGTGGCGGATGCCGCGAAGGCGGCGGGGCGCGAGGTCGTGGTGGTCGGCCGCGCCATGGAACGCGTGGTGCAGTTAGCGCGCGAGACCGGCTTTCT
>JBAUUA010001260.1:0-1832 GCA_049582465.1 Bradyrhizobium sp.
AACAGTTGACCCTGGTCACTCTTCAGACGGCCCATCATGGATCGACCTCGCCGAGATTCGCCTTAACACTAGGGAATCACGGCTTGATCGCTATCTCAACCGACTTTTGCAACAAAATCGGCGCAAAGCGAACATTTGACGAGAGCTCGATG
This sequence comes from Bradyrhizobium sp., assembly GCA_049582465.1. Lineage (GTDB taxonomy): Bacteria > Pseudomonadota > Alphaproteobacteria > Rhizobiales > Xanthobacteraceae > Bradyrhizobium. Next base: position 153 of record JBAUUA010001260.1, read on the forward strand.
CCAGCTAATGCTAAAAAGAGAAGCTGCCTTATGACCAAGCGGTAAGCGCTGCCTCGGCCACCGCTTGGTCCTGCTCGCCGCTGCCGCCGCTGACGCCGACAGCGCCCACGATCTGGCCATTCATCTTTATCGGGATGCCGCCCGCGAAGATCATCACCCGGTTGTGGTTCGATACATGGATGCCGAAGAACTGGTCGCCCGGCTGACTGTTGCGTCCAAGCTCCCGCGTCGAGATATCGAAGGCCTTCGCGGTGAAGGCTTTGTTGATGGCTATGTCGATGATGCCAAGCCATGCCCCATCCATCCGCATGAAAGCCGTGAGATTGGCGCCCACATCGACGACCGCGATGTTCATCGGTTGGCCGATTTCCTTCGCCTTCATGACCCCCGCTTCAATGATGCTTTGCGCCGTTTCCATTGTCATCATGACAGTTGAACTCCTGATCGAGGATAGTCAGACCACCTAACAGGCGGTGCGGATCGACACGATTTAGCGGCGGTATGTTTGTCAAGACGTAGGGCCTTCTTCACGCCGGCCCATCGTTTCAGGGTGCTTGGCGTCAGGCTACGGACCTAGGGGCCGTCCTTCGGGGAGACGGCCCCGAGATGCTCGTCCGCCCGGGAGGAGGTCGATCGAGCTGAGGTTGGTGGTCCCACTAGTTTACAGCTACAGCATCGCAGATCGGACAGAGGACGTATTTCGCGAACCCATGTCGTTTTTCATTTCGCACGATCGGCTGCCGCGCGGAGCGTACAAAAGAAAGCCGAATTTTGCCGGGGCTCACTTCGCGGAATGAGCGTTTTGGAACGACCGCTTCTGGCGCCAAGCTGACATTCGCCAAAATGGCGATGTCGGTTGCGCCGGGGGCCGACTTCGCATTCAGATCCGACCTTGTGTTCGTGCGATCCCGCTACAAAGCTTCTTGCAGAGCGATGATGAAAGCATAATTGGTCGGAGACGAGATTAGCAGGAGATGGAATCATGCATCGATCGTCGATACTCACCTGTGTCTTCGCCGGGTTATTGCTCAGCTTGGGCAGCGTATCTGCGCAAGAGATTACGAAATTGAGCGAGCTTGTCGCCGGTATGCCCAAGGCCGAAAAACAGCAGGTTCGGGTGTTTACTGCCACCCTCGAGCCCGGCGACAAGACCGTTTACCATACCCACCGTTTCCCAGTCACCCTATACATACTGGAGGGAGCTTTTACGCTCGAGTTAGAGGGGCGTTCGCCGTTCACGATCAAGGCGGGCCAGGCCATGGTAGAGCCGCCGAACGTGAAGATGATCGGTTATAATCGCAGCACAACTGAACCAATGCGGGTTGTCACGTTCTATGTCAGTGATCCGGATACTCCCTTCCTCGATCCGATCCAGTAGACGGCACTGGCAACGGTTGAGTGGAAATCGGCGTGTCCGTCTAATCTCAACGGCTGAGAGGCAACAGCCCTCGCGTTGTCGGAATCGTTGTCTGTTCCAATTCAGATGGGTGCTGATGGAGCGATTGCGGACGCATGTTTGGCATTTGGTGACCAAGGAGTAACCGTGATGAGGATCTTCCTTGCCGGCGCGTCCGGAGCCGTTGGCAGGCGCCTGACACCGCTCCTGCGCAACGCCAGCCATTACGTTTGTGGCAGCACCAGATCGAAAGCGAATGCCGACGCGCTTCGCTCGCTTGGGGC
>JBAUUA010001261.1:0-1663 GCA_049582465.1 Bradyrhizobium sp.
ACGAATTGCTGACCTTCGGCGAGGTCGACGCGCTGGTGCATCCCGACGACATCAAACTCTATGAGATCGCCAGCAAGCTCGCCGACGGCCAGACCAAATCGGTCGACCACGATTTCCGCATGCGGCACGCGCGCGGCCAGTGGGTGTGGCTGCGCGCGCGCTGTGAGATCGCAAGCCATCCCACCAACGAGCCGGGGCTGCATCTGATCGGTATCGCGGTCGACGTCACCGAGCAGAAGCAGCTGGTACAGCAGACGGTTGCCGCCGACATCCGGCTGCGCGACGCGATCGAAACCATCCCCGAAGCGTTCGTCCTGTGGGATTCAGAGAACCGTCTGGTCCTGTGCAACTCCAATTTCCAGGAACTGCACAATCTGCCGGACAGTGCCATTGCGGCGAGCACGCCGTATGAGACAGTTGTCGCAGCGGGGCGCAAGCCGGTGGTGCACAAGAAGGTCGAGAACGCTGATCATCCCGGCGCTCGCACCTTCGAGGCGCGGCTCGACGACGGGCGCTGGCTGCACATCAGCGAGCGGCGCACCAAGGACGGCGGCTATGTGTCGGTCGGCACGGACATCACCACGCTCAAGCTGCACGAGGAGAAACTGCTCGAAGGCGAGCGGCGCCAGATGGCGACCATCGCCGACCTGCGCGCCTCGCAACAGGCGCTGCGGTCACAGACTTTGGAACTCGCCGACCTGGCCCAGAAATACGCAGACGAGAAGCGGCGGGCCGAGGAGGCAAACCAGGCCAAATCGAAGTTCCTGGCCAACATGAGCCACGAGCTGCGCACGCCACTCAACGCCATCATCGGATTTTCCGAGATCATGGAATCCGGCATGTTCGGCCCGCTCGGCGCGGAGAAATATGCCGAGTACTGCACCGATATCCGGCAGAGCGGCCAATATCTGCTCGACGTGATCAACGACATTCTCGACATGTCGAAGATCGAGGCCGGCCGCCTGCGGCTGACCTACGAGACCGTGGAGCTCGGCGACATTCTGCATGACGCGATGCGGGTCGTGTCGGCGCGGGCGCAGGACAAGAACGTCGCGCTCAATCCAGAGATCGCACCTGGCGTCGCCTTCATGGCCGACCGGCGCGCCGTCAAACAGATTCTGCTCAATTTGTTGACCAACGCGGTGAAGTTCACGCCCGAAGGCGGCCGCGTGACATTGCGCGGGCGCGCGTCGCGCGACTGCGTGTTTATCGGCATTCACGACACCGGCATCGGCATTCCGCCGGCATCGCTGACCAAGCTCGGCCGCCCGTTCGAGCAGGTGGAGAGCCAGCTCACCAAGAGCTACCACGGCTCGGGGCTCGGCCTAGCCATTGCCAAATCGCTGATCGAGCTGCACGGCGGCACTATGCGCATCCGCTCGACCGTCGGCATCGGCACGCTTGTCATGGTGCGCCTGCCGCGCAATCGCCGCATCCGCGGCCCGGTCGAGATTGCGCTCGCGTGCTGAGGTTTGTGGGGGGTGGTGCCTCCCCGCATGCGTCCGGCATGCGGGGAGGATTTGCGTTTGAGCACCACGACGTGATACGTATTGCGTACTGCCCAGTATGAGGACTAGATGATCCGGTCGTTCGGGTCACCGGAAACCGAGCGCATCTGGCGCGGTCAATCGAGCAAAAGGCTCCCGGGCGATATTCAGGATCG
>JBAUUA010001262.1:0-2812 GCA_049582465.1 Bradyrhizobium sp.
CCACCACGATGCCGGCCGCGATCGCCAGCACGTTCTTCGCCGCGCCGCCGATCTCGACGCCGCGGACATCCGTGGTGTGGTAGGGCCGGAAGGTCGAAGATCCCAGCGCCAGCACCAGCGCGCGCGCCAGCGTCTCGTCCTTTGCCGCCAAGGTCACCGCGGTGGGCAGGCCGCGCGCCACATCCTCGGCGAAACTCGGTCCGGACAAAATTGCCGGCTGCGCCTCGGGAGCGGCCTCCGCGATCACCTCGGTCATGAATTTGTGGGTGCCGCGCTCGATGCCTTTTGCGGTTGCGATCACCGGCGTGGCCTTGGCGAGAAAGGGAGCGAGCGCGGCAACCGCCTCGCGCAGATGCTGCGCTGGCGTCGCGATCAGGACGATGTCGGCGCGCGCGGCGCGCGCGATATCGCCGGTCACGGCAACGCTTACGTCCAGCAGCACGTCGGGCAATCTCGGATTCCGTCGCGTCGCTGCGATCTGCGCGGCGACTGCGGCGTCACGCGCGTAAAGCGTCACCTCGCGCCCGGCCCGCGCGGCAACGCCGGCCAGCGCGGTTCCCCACGCGCCCGCCCCGATGACTGCGACTGATGTGTAAGACGGCATTACGTGCCTCTTCGCCTAAAACCCAGCCCGCGTATTCGCAAACCTCGCCGGCGCGCTGGCGTTGGCGTCGAGCAGCCAGCGCGCGCGGGGGGCGGCGTCCATGGTATCGACCAGTCCCAGCGCCAGCCGCTCGGCGCCGGCCCAGGCGATCATTGCGCCGTTGTCGGTGCACAATGCCGGCGGCGGGATGATCAGCGTGGTCTGCGCTTTGGCAGCGACTTCCTGCAGCGCGTTGCGGATCGCCTGGTTGGCGGCGACGCCGCCGGCGGCGACCAGCGCGCGCGGCGGACCGAACTGTTCGTGAAACAGGCGCAAGCCCACGCTCAGCCGGTCGGCGGTCGATTCCAGCACGGCGGCCTGAAAACCGGCGCAGAGATCGCGGATATCCTGCGGCTCCATCGGGTCAAGCCGCGCCGCCTCGTTGCGCACCGCGGTCTTCAGTCCCGACAGCGAAAAATTGGCGTCCGCCCGCCCGAGCATCGGCCGCGGAAACGCAAACCGCTTTGGATCGCCGCCGGCAGCGGCGCGCTCGACCTCCGGGCCGCCCGGATAGGGCAGCCCCAGCATTTTTGCGACTTTATCAAAAGCCTCGCCCATGGCGTCGTCGACGGTGGTGCCGAGCCGGACATAATTGCCGACGCCGACCACCGCGACGATCTGGGTGTGACCGCCGGAGGCGAGGAACAGGCAATAGGGAAACGCCAGCGCGCAGGTCAGCCGCGGCGTCAGCGCATGGGCCTCCAGATGGTTCACCGCGATCAGCGGCGTGTCGTGCACCATCGCGATCGCCTTTGCCGTCGTCAGCCCGACGATGACGCCGCCGATCAGGCCGGGGCCGGCGGCCGCCGCCACCGCCGAAAGCTGCGCATAGTCGACGCCGGCTTCCTTCATGGCGCGGTCGATGATGCCGTCGAGCATTTCGACATGGGCGCGCGCCGCGATCTCCGGAACCACGCCGCCGAAGGCCGCGTGTTCCTCGGTCTGCGAGCGCACGATGTTGGACAGGATCCGCCCCGAGCCGTCCGCCTGGCGCTCGACCACGGCGGCGGCGGTTTCATCGCAGGTGGTCTCGATGCCCAGCACCAGCATTGACGTCGCGTTATCCAATTTGAGCCCTTGCATTGGCCGCGAAAGCGGCGTTCGGGTATCCGCCTGAAGCGTCTAGCATTGCGAGGCCTCGAAGTGAAATCATCCGTTGCTGCCGCATTTCAACCGGCGCGAGGCTGACGCATGGCCGTTCTCGTCACCCGTCCGCAGCCTAGCGACGAGGCTACCGCCACGAGCCTGCGCGCCCGGGGATTTGAGGTGCTCAAAGCGCCGATGCTGCGGTTCGAGCTGGTCCCGTTCCACGATGACGGCGAGGCGGAGTACGGCGCAGTGATCGTCACCAGCGCCAATGCGCTGCGCGGCATCGAGCCCCAGCTCAAGGGCAGTCCGTTATTGAAGCTGCCGCTGTTCGCGGTCGGTGAACATACCGCGTCCGCCGCGCGCGGCGCCGGATTCGAAAACGTGCTTCCGGCGGGCGGCGACGCCGGGTCGTTGCGCGATCTCGTGCTCGCCAGGGTCAAGGCAAAGGCGCTGAAGAAATCGAGCCCGCTGCTTTATCTGGCCGGCGCGGATCTCGCCCGCGACCTGGCGGGCGAACTCGGCGAACGCGGCTTTACCGTCGTCACCCACACCACCTACCGGATGGCACAGGTCACGGACCTGCCGCGCGAAACCAGCGACGCCTTCGCCGCCAACGGAATCGAGGCGGTGCTGCATTATTCGCGGCGCAGCGCGCGGGCGTTCCTGCAAGCCGCGCGCGCCGCCGGGGTCGAAATATCAGCGCTTTCGCTTCCGCAATGCTGCATTTCCGAAGGCGTCGCCGCGGTGCTCCGCGACGCCGGGGCGACCCAGATCATGGTGGCGGTCTCGCCGGACGAAAATGCCCTGTTCGGGGCGTTGGACCGTGCGTTGCGGCCGGGTTCGCGGTAGAAGCAACCGAATCCGTAGAGGAACCCTGAGATGGCTGAGGACAGGCCGGAAGAAGTCGAGTTGCCGCCGGATCCGGGCCGCGCCAAGCGCCCTCCGCCGACGATCGACCTGGAAGCCACGGAAATATCAGGCGAAACCCGAAGCGCCGGCGACGCCGAGACCGCCCCAGATTCCGGCGCGAGCGCCGGCGCGGAACCCGGGCCGTCGGCTCAGCGGGGGCCGATGCTGTCG
>JBAUUA010001263.1:0-2280 GCA_049582465.1 Bradyrhizobium sp.
TCATCGGCCGCAGGCCGTCGGTGCTGTTCAGCTATGCCGTCTCCATTCTGGGCATCGTGATGCTGTGGCTGCTGCAGTGGTATCCGAACTTCTGGCTGCTGTCGGGCTTTGTCGTCTGTTTCGGCAGCATGATCGGCTCGCGCGGACCGCTATTGAGCGCAACCGCCATGAAGATCTTTCGCGGAAAGCACATCGGCACGATCTACGGTGCCGTTTCGTTCGGCAGCGGACTGGGATCGGCGTTCGGCTCCTGGGGCGGCGGCCTGATCCATGACTGGACCCATAGCTACAATCCCTTGATCGCGTTTGCGCTGGTCAGCGTGGTCCTGGGGATGATTCCGTTCCTGGTGGTGCCGGCGCTGCGACGCTAATTCATGCGCTGCCATGTCCGGCTGCAGCATCACACCCATGCACGAGCCATAGTCCTACGTTCACGTTTGGTAAAACAGTACCCGATATCTTCCCGGCAGCCAGCCTACCGGGGACAGAAAATGAATCTGCTTAGCCGACTGAAGATCCGTACCAAGCTGGCCAGCATGGTGCTCCTGGCCGCGCTGGCGGTCTGCGCGATCGTGGCGCTCGCGGCTTCGCTGAGCCAGAGCCGGATGCGCGAGGACCGGATCGCACAGCTCCGCACCGGGGTCGATATGCTGTTCGGCCTGGCCCAGTCACTGCAGGACGAGGTCGCGGCCGGAAAGATGACGCTCCCCGAAGCGCAGGCCCAGTTTCGTCAGCGCGGGAGGAAGATGAAGTTCTTTGGCGGCCAAGCCTATCCCGTCGTCTACAACGCGGACACCTCGCTCCTGCTGAATGGGGCCAATCCCCAGCTCGAAGGCAAGATTACCGGCGCGGTCGACTCCAATGGAGTCGTGATCGCCGATGCGCAGGTCAAAGCCGCGCAGAGCAGCCCGGAGGGCGGAACCACCACTTATCTTTATCCCCGCCCCGGCCAGACCGTCCCGGTGCCCAAAATGGCCTTTGTCCGCCACTTTGCCCCCTGGAACGTCATCATGAGTTACGGGCTCTATGTGGATGATCTCGATGCCGACGTGAATGCATTGCTCATCCGCCTCGGCGCGATCGGCGCCGTCGTCCTGGCACTGATGGCGTTGCTGTCATGGCTGATCGCCCGGGACATCCTCGGAGCGCTCGACCGGCAAAAGAACCGGATGCAAAGCATTGCCGGCGGATCGCTGGACCAGCCGGTCGAAGAGACCGAGCGCGGCGACGAGATCGGACGCATGGCCGAAACGCTGGAGATGCTGCGGCAGACGGCGAGGACGGCCCGGGCGCTCGAATCGGAACAGGTCGCAAGCAAGCAGCAGGCCGAAAGCGAGAAGCGCGAAGCCCTGATCGGGCTCGCCAACCGGTTCGACGCTTCCGTGGGCCGGCTGGTCGGACTGATGGCGTCGGGATCGACCGAACTGGAGTCGACCGCGCAATCCATGACCGGCACGGCGGAGCGCACCAACCAGCAGGCAACGATCGTGAGCACGGCAGCGACCGAAGCCAGCGACCGCGTGCAGACGGTCGCCGCCGCCGCGGAGGAATTGTCCTCGTCGATCTCCGAGATCAGCCGCCAGGTCGCGCAGTCCGCCGAGATCACCACCCGCGCCGTCGACAATGCGCGCCGCACCGACACCATCGTGCGTGCGCTCGCCGACGGAGCCAAGCAGATCGAGGATGTGGCGGAGTTGATCTCGAATATCGCCGGACAGACCAACCTGCTCGCGCTCAACGCCACCATCGAGGCCGCGCGCGCCGGCGAGGCCGGCCGGGGCTTCGCCGTGGTCGCGGCCGAGGTCAAGGATCTGGCAAGCCAGACCGCCGACGCCACCAAGGAAATCGGCACCCGCATCAACCAGATCCAGAACGCGACCAAGGAAGCCGTCGAGGCGATCCAGGGCATCACCGCCACGATCGAGGAAGTCAGCGTGATCGCCACCGCGATCGGCTCGGCGATCGAGGAACAGGGCGCCGCGACCGCGGAGATCGCCCGCAACGTCACGCAGACGGCGAAGGCCACCCAGGATGTGACGATGAATATCGGCGGGGTCAGCGCCGCGGCCAATGAAACCGGCGGCGCCGCCGGCCTCGTTCTGTCCGCAGCCTCCAATCTCTCCAAACAGGCTGAACAGCTGTCAGGCGAGGTCAACGAGTTCCTGGCGGGCGTGCGCGCGGCCTAGTCGCTGTCCGCGGATTACGCCGCCGGATGATCACCGCTGCGTCCGGGTTCAATGTCGTCGAATCCGGCCGCTGGCAAGGTCTTCAGGCAAGGCT
>JBAUUA010001264.1:0-2635 GCA_049582465.1 Bradyrhizobium sp.
GGGCGCCCAATGCGCCCGATAGCCGCGTGTGCAATGATAGTGAGATGCGCACACGCGTTAGTCAGGTCACACCGGAATCACCCGGCATTCCCCGCGCAATGGTTTTACGGCTTATAACGCGCTCTCCCCGGTGACCGGGCTTTCTTGCCACCGTCGCCCGCGAAAACTTGTTTTCGCAAACTTGACGCCAGCGTCGGGGCGTCAGGACCACACGACTTCGCCGTCCGCCGGCAGCAATCGCCCGTCAAGCGCGCGCCCAGCGTCCACCGCATCCCGCTCCGCGTTTCGTGACGTTGCGCAACGCCCCTCCAAAGGAGCGGGACGGCTGCGGATAAAAGGTGATTTGCTCTTTCGGAAAATCAGAATATTTTTTCGAAAGGGGCTGGACAGAGGGGTCGGGAAATCGCGAAGGTGATTTGCTCGTCGGGTTGCCGCTTTCACATGCGCGATCGCGCCTCATCCGCCGCATCGAAGGACCAGACCGGAAATTCCCCAAAACCGCCATGCGCTTTTTTGCTTGCGTCGCCGCGGTGGTCTAGAACATCGGCATGACCGAACCTTCGAAATCAAGCCCGCCGCTGCCGTTCGACGAACTCACCGAGGCCATCAAGGCGCGCCGCTCCGTCTATGGATATATCAGCGGGCTCAAGCTCGATCGCGCCGCGTCAGGCGAAGCCTGGTCAAGCCTGCCCTATCGCCCCGTCTTCGTCGGCGACACCGAGACCGGCGTGCTCCACGGCGGCGTCGTCACCGCCATGCTCGACGAGACCTGCGGCATGGCGGTGCAGCTCGCGCTCGACGGCACCCGCGCGATCGCCACGCTCGACCTGCGCATCGACTACCAGAAGCCCGCGACGCCCGGCCTCGACATCAAGGCGCATTCGGTCTGCTACCGCGTCACCCGCTCGATCGCCTTCGTGCGCGCCACGGCCTACCAGGATGCCGAGGACGATCCCGTCGCTACCGCAACCGCCTGCTTCATGATCGGCGCCAACCGGACCAACATGCTGACCGACATGCGGCTGAACGACGGCGCGCCGCCGACGCTCGAGGCGCCGGACGATCCGGCCGGTCCGTTCGCCAACAGCCCGTTCGCGCGCTGCCTCGGCATCCGCGCCGGTGACGATGGTGCGCTGGTGATGCCCTTCTCGCAAAAGATCATCGGCAATCCGATCCTGCCCGCCATCCACGGCGGCATCACCGGCGCCTTCCTCGAAACCACCGCGATCCTGGGCGTGACGCGAGAACTCGGCGTGTCGGCACTGCCGAAGCCGATCGGCCTGACGATCAACTACCTGCGCTCCGGCCGCGCGCTCGACAGCTACGCCAACGTATCCATCGTCAAGCAGGGCCGCCGCGTCGTCGCCTTCGAGGCAAAGGCCTGGCAGGACGACCCCACGAAACCCATCGCGTCGGCGTTCGGTCATTTCATGCTGCGGCAGACGCCTGATGGAGACGAGGAATAGGCCACGGCCTGTTCGCGGCCCGGCAAGGCAGCTTTAGCGGCTACAATAGTTTTGCTTGCTCGGGCGGATAGGTGATTCGCGTTCCGTCCAGATGCGCAAACGGTGTCAGCTTGTGCGCGCGGTAGCTGCTCTCCGACAAAATCTCGATCACCGGCACCGCGCGCGCACTGAGCGCGTCCGCGACCAGAGAACGGTGACATCTCCAGGGCACCGCTTCGGCGCACATGATGGCCACGCGCTTTTCACGACTGATCTGAATGAGCCTGTCGAGCGCCGCTTGAAATTGCTCCGTTTGCATATAATCGGCGTAGCCGCGAAAGCTGGCGTTGCGCCAGCCGCCGTTGGGAGAGTCTTTGCGGGCATGGCGCAATCCGCCCAACGCTTGCATGGGTATATATTCGAGGTGCTCGGCTGCCAGCGTGCCCGCCAGCGCGGTGTCGTTGAATTGCGGGTTGTGACGCGAACGGGGCACCGTCCGGATGTCCGCGAGGCGTTCGATGCCATAGGCTCGCAGCAGGGCGACGAAACGCCCGATGGGCAAGGTTGAATGACCGACGGTAAAGATAGCGTCTTTCGGCCAATGCGCTGTCTCGGGGGGAGGATGCTCGCTCATGCAGAACTCTAATTCGGAAATGGGTTCGCCAAGTCCTTCGTCGCCTTTTTGACCGGCACGATTTTATTCACGAACTCGTGTCCATCAGGCGGTAACAAGGCCATTGCCGCTGCGTATCTTGGGGCATCGGGCAGAGGGCCGATTGCGAACGGCCCCCGCCGCCCTAGACTGCCCAGCCATCCGCCGAGCGCCCCCTAAGAAAGCCCGAGAGGAAATCCGATGTCCCGTCACCAATTCAGCCGCCTGTCGCTCTGCGCCGCCGCCATCGGCGCGCTGGCGATCTCAGCCTTCGTGGTGGTGCCGTCGCTGGCCGCGGAAGACGCGGTGGTGATCCCGGCCCCCGCCATGGACGTCCCGGCCGCCGACGGCGTCCAGACCGTGGTCGTGGCCGGCGGCTGCTTCTGGGGCGTGCAGGGTGTGTTCCAGCATACCGCCGGCGTCGTCAATGCCGTGTCCGGCTATGCCGGCGGCAGCAAGACGACCGCGTCCTACCCTGTCGTCTCGACCGGGACCACCGGACATGCCGAGTCCGTCGAGATCAAATACGACCCGAAGA
>JBAUUA010001265.1:0-7596 GCA_049582465.1 Bradyrhizobium sp.
CCTCCCTTTTTTCTGTTGTTTGTCTCAGGCGGGTAGTCGTTGTTCTATCGCGGCTTCATCGTCGACGGCGCGCAGATCGACACCGGCGGCCTCGGGCAGGATCAGCGCCATCGCGAACGCCACCGCATAGGCGGAGAGCGCGCATACGACCATGGCGTCGCCGAGCGGCCAGCGCGCCGCCAGGATCCCGGTCATGCCCGGCACGACCGAGCCCAGGCCGCGGCCGGCGCTGAGCGCGAAGCCGGCGCCGTTGGCGCGGATCGCAGTCGGGAACAATTCGGAGAATGTCGGCATCAGGCCGGAAGCAAGCCCGCCCTGAAACGCGCCGAGGAAGAAGCCGAGCGCGAAGGTCGTTTCCGCGCCAATCGCGCCCTGGGTGTAGACCAGCACATTGGTGGCTTGCAGGACCAGGAACAGCATGAAGCTTTTCCGTCGCCCAAGCCGGTCGGCGAGGTAGCCGAACGCGATCGGACCGCAGAACGAGCCGAAGATGTTCAGCGCCAGGTAGCCGGCGGTCCGGCCGACTTCCAGATGCTTGACGGTGACGAGATAGGTCGGCAGCCACGTGATCAACACGTAGGCGGCTCCGAGCGTTCCCGTCGTGAACAGCGTGCCGATCACGGTCTTGAACAGATAGGGGCCGGTGAAGATGGTCCAGAACGGCCGCTGGTTCTGCGTCGTGGCGGTTCGCACCTGTTCGACGAACAAGGCGGATTCCGGCACGAACCGTCGCACGAAGAACACCAGCAGGGCGGGCAGCAGGCCGATGGCGAAGAAGCACCGCCAGGCGATGTCGGGCGAGAGCCAGCCGAACAGCACCGGCAGCAGCGCCACCGAGATCGCGTTGCCGACCGCGTACCCGCTCTGGATCGACGATGCCACGCGTCCCCGGAGACGCGCGTTGACCACCTCCATGACCAGCACCGCGCCGACGGCGGCTTCCGCACCATACCCGACACCCTGAATGGCGCGCGCCACCGCGAGGTAGGCAAAGCCGTCGGCAAAGGCCGCGGCGAAGGTGGAAACGGCTACGAGAAGGATCGTGAGTTGCAGCACCCTCACGCGACCGAAGCGGTCCGCCAGGATGCCGCCGATCCAGCCGCCCAGGGCGGCGCCGAGCAGGTTGAATGTCGCCAGCAGCCCGGCCTCGGGCTTGGTGATGCCGAGCACCGCGATCAGCGTCGGCGTCACCAGCGCGTAGATCGTGGTGTCCATCGAATCCAGCGCGAGCCCGCCGAACGCGGCGAGATACGTTCGCCGCTCGAGCTTGGTCAGCTCGCTCCACCATCCCAGCCTCATCGCGTTCCTCCTTCATGCCGCCTCTCACGGGCGGTTCTTGGTCGTCGAGGCGCCTCAGGCGGGCGGACCGCTGGCCACCAGGTTTCCGGGATCGAAAGGCTCGTCCTTGAGTACGGCAACGATGTTCTGCGCGGCCACGACGCCCATGCGGATCAGCGACGCGCCGGTCGCGGAAGCGACGTGCGGCGTGACGATCACGCGCGGCGCGCTCAGCAGCGGATGATCCGGCGGCGGCGGCTCCTGGATCAGGGTTTCCAGGGCAGCGCCGCCGAGATGGCCGGAGACGAGGGCTTCGAGCAGGGCGGTCTCGTCGATCAGGGCGCCTCGCGCGGTGTTCACCAGCAGCGCGCCGGGCCGCATCAAGGCGAGTTCGCGGTGGCCGATCATGCCTTGCGTCTCGCGCGTCAACGGCACGTGCAGGCTGACGATATCGGAATCGGCCAGCAGTGAGTCCAGCGAGGTGGCTTCGCGCGCAAGGGCCGTATCCACGCCACCCGGCCGGTGCGGCAGCGCGATCACGTCCATCCCGACCGCGCGCGCCTTTGCCGCGACCAGCCGGGCGATGCGCCCGAAGCCGACAAGGCCGAGCCGGCGGCCGGAAATCTCACGCCCGCTGTAACCCTCGCGATCCCACGCGCCGGCGCGGGTTCGTGCGGCCAAAGTCACGATGTCGCGGCCGAGCGCGAAGATCAGCGCAAGCGTATGTTCGGCGACCGCGGGGGCATTCGCGTCGGCCGCCACCATCACCTTGATGCCGCGTTGCGTGGCGGCGGCGAGATCGACGCTGTCGACGCCGGCGCCATGCTTCGCGATCACCCGCAACTCCGGCGTGGCGTCCATGACCGCGGCGTCGATCGGCGGGTTGCCGCGCATCAGGATGGCTTGCGTCGGCGCTTCTGCCAGTGCGCGAAGGATGGCGTCCCGGCCGGTGCCCGACGGCATCAGCACGACCGCAGCACCAATCCGTTCCAGGATCGCCCGCGCCTCGGCCGCCAGCGAGGCGCCCGTTACCAGAACCCGGAGCGCCGTCATGTCTCGATGAAGCAGCCCAGCCGCTCCAGGGTCTGGTCCACCCAGGCCTTCGACCGGGTTCCGCCGCGGATCGCGGCGATGCTGCGCTCCTCGTCGGCGTGTTTCTTGCTCGCTTCCTTGAGAATTGCCGCGGTGTCGGCGAAGGGAACGCAGAGCACGCCGTCGTCGTCGCCCAGGATCAGGTCGCCGGGCTCGATGACCATGCCGTCCAGCGCGATCGGCACGTTGATCTCACCCGGACCGTCCTTGTAGGGGCCGCGGTGGGTCACGCCGGCGGCGAAGATGGGAAAGCGACCGTTGCGGATCGTGCCGGCATCGCGGATCGCGCCGTTGATCACGAGCCCCGCCACGCCGCTGGTTTCGGCCTCCGTCGCCATGATCTCGCCGAACAGCGCGTTGGTCAGGTCGCCGCCGGCGTCAACCACGATCACGTCGCCGGGTGCCGCGATCATCAGCGCCTTGTGGATCATCAGATTGTCGCCGGGTCGCGTCTTGACGGTGAGGGCGGGGCCGGCCAGGACGCCGCCCGCGTGCATCGGGCGCAGGCGCGGTCCACCGGCTGTCATGCGCGACATGACATCGCTGACGTTGGCGACCGGAACTACCTTGAAAGCCTCCACGGTGGTCTTGTCGACCGATCTCGTTCGCCGCAGAATACGAAACCCCAGCGCCATATCGATTTCCTCACCTGTTTGGGGCACGCTGGACGGGATCATGGATATCGTCCAATATGATTTCAGAGGCTCGGTTATAGCTTTGGGATATATCGGATGGACTTCCGCCAGCTGCGCTACTTCGTTGCCGTCGCCGAGGAGTTGAACTTCAGCCGTGCTGCCGAGCGGCTCAATATTTCGCAGCCGCCGTTGAGCATTCAGATCAAGGCGATGGAGGAGGAACTCGGCACCGTCCTGCTCACGCGCAGCCGGCACAACGTCGCGCTGACGCAGGCCGGCAAGCTGCTGCTCGATCACGCCAGGACCGCCTTGCAGGGGCTCGACCGGGCCGGCGACCTGGTTCGCCGTGCGGGCCGCGGTGAGGCCGGGCTGATCCGCATGGGCTTCGTCGGCTCCGTGCCGATGCTTGATCTCTTCTCCTACCTGCTTGGCGGGTTCAACCAACGCTATCCGAACGTCCGCATCGACCTGCACAACATGTCCACCAGCCGGCAACTCGCGGCGCTGGCGATGGGTGAAATCGACGTCGGCTTCATCCGTCCGTCGCAGCAATGCAGGCCGGGACCGGCGCTGCGCGTCCACACCGTGTGGACCGACCGGCTGCGGGTGTTCCTGCCGGCCCGGCACAAGCTTGCGGCGGATACCGGACCGGTTGCGATGCGCGAGTTGAGAGATCAGGACTTCATCGGGATCGCGGCCGGGTCGGGTTGCGGCGTGCACGACTTTACGGCCGCGGCCTGCGGTGCGGCCGGCTTCCTTCCCCGCGTCGTTCAGGAGACGCATGATTTGCGGACCGTGCTCTGGCTCGTTGCCGCCGGGCTCGGCATCTCGCTGCTGCCGGAATGCTACGATCGCGCCGGGGTTGCGAACGTCGTGAGCCGGCCGCTGCTGGCAACGCATCCGCAGAGCCAGATCTCGATCGTCACGCGGGCTACGGACGATTGCCTGCTGTTGCAGCGATTTGTCGACCACGCGCTGAGTTTTACCGACGCCTCGCGTACTGCGCAGCCCGCCTTGCCGGCCGCCCGAAAGCGCAAGGTCCTTGCGGTGACCTGATCGGGCCTTCTGATTTTTCGGCGGAGCGCCTGGGGTCTGATTCCGCCGATCAGGCTCTAATGCGGAATTTGACCGACAATCCCTTCATGTCCGCGCGATCCCTCGGAAACGGGTGACTCGCCGGAGTAGCGTTTGACGCCGTCACGATCGATCAGAAATATCGGGCGGTAATAATCCCGCACCTGCTGGTCCTCGACCATGACCATGTGCAGATTGTCCAGCATGAGCCAGTTGCCATCGAGCCGCGCCGCGACCACCGCGTGATCTTCTTCCCGGATGTTGTCCCGCAGGATGACGATCCGAAGGTCATCGGCGGGAACGCCGGCTTCCTGGAGAGCCACGAATTTCGCGATGGCGTAATCCTCGCAATCGCCGGCGCCCTTGGCGAGTGTGACAAGGGGTGGGCTCCAGACATCCTCCGCACCGTAAAGCGCCAGATCGCTCATCGGCTTTATCTTCAGATTGATCGCGCGGTTGACGTCGCCAAGTCGGGCGCGACCCTCGAGCGCTCGCGCGCCGTCGACAATCGCCAGAAATTGCAGGGCTGCCTGCGATCGACAGGATGCGCGGGCTTCCTCGCAGATATTCAGGGCCTGCCGTTCATCGTCAACCCTGCGTTCGACGTCGCGCCACTTCTCAAGCACCGTGCCCGCGGTCACCGTCGAGGTGGAGAGCCTGAAGGGTTCGTCGGCTCGTTCGACCGGCGAGGTCAACGTTCCAGCCATGAGCTCTGTCGGTGGCGAGATCAGAGACAATCCCCACGCAATAAGAATGGCACGCGCAGCGTTGAGGCTCATGATTTTCCACATCTGGCTCTCTGAGCATCTTTCGGCGCGAGCAAGCTGCTGTTCACCGGCAGCGAACGAAACAACCACCGACGGTCGTGCCATCCCCAATCGGCGTCCGTCGCAAGGAAGCAAGCAACGACCCGCAACATTCCGTCGCTTGCGCTCAAGCGCTGCCATCGTTGAAGCCAGGGATTTATCGGCGGCCCAAGTTTGAGTTAGTCACGAATCCATCTTGCTCAACCGCTCTCGAAGCCAAATCAAATTGGCCCGATCAACAACCCGTGTTCGGTTCCGTGATCGAGGCCGGCATAAGCGCAATGAATGCGCGAAATCGTAAAATGAAATTTAGTGTTGCGCCGAAGCGCGCCGTCTTAAAGCGATCGGGAACAGTGCTATGCTGGGCCTGTCCAGCGCTGGCCGGAGAGGTCGGGAGTGATGATACACCGCGCGCTTTTTACGGTTGCCGCCGCGATATTGATCTCGACGCTGGGCGCGCAGGCGCCGAATGCGGAGGAGAGGACCAGCTCAAGGCTCTCGCCGGAGGCGGTGCGGGAAATCGCGCAAGTCGAGAGCGAAATTGACCGCGTCGAAGCGCAGACGATCGACCGGCTCCACGCGCCGCCGGATA
Source organism: Bradyrhizobium sp. (assembly GCA_049582465.1). Lineage (GTDB taxonomy): Bacteria > Pseudomonadota > Alphaproteobacteria > Rhizobiales > Xanthobacteraceae > Bradyrhizobium. The sequence continues at coordinate 5,478 of JBAUUA010001265.1, forward strand.
ACCAGGTCCAGCAGGTCGAGTTGCTCGGCAAGTTGATGCTGTACGACAAGCATTTGTCGGTCAACCGCAACGAGGCCTGTGCCTTCTGCCACATGCCGGAAACAGGCTTCACCGGTCCGGTGTCGGAGTTGAACCGGACCACCGGCTCCTATCCGGGATCGGTGCGCACGCGGTTCAGCGATCGCAAGCCGCAATCGCACGCCTATGCGCCGCTCTCGCCGGTCTTGCACTACAATCCCGGACAGGGCGATCTCGTTGGCGGCAACTTCTGGGACATGCGCGCGACCGGGCGTCGGCTGGGCAACCCGGCCGCCGAGCAGGCGCAGGGGCCGCCAACCAATCCGGTGGAAATGGGCCTGCCCGATATTGCCTGCGCGGTCTATCGTGCCTCGCAGCGGCCTTATCGAGCCATGTTCGAAAACGTGTGGGGAGCGCAGGCCTTCGCGATCGCATGGCCGAGCGACGTGGAAGCGGTGTGCGACCGGCCGGGGCCGCCGGCTGCCGGCGATCCGTTGCCGGTTCATATCAGCGCGCTTGATCGTGGCCGGGCCGGCGCCACCTTCGATCAGATGGCGCAATCGATCGCCGGTTATGAGGCTTCTGCCGAGGTAACGTCGTTCACCTCGAAGTTCGATGCGGTGCGCGCGAAAAAGGCGCAGTTCACGGCCCAGGAACAGCAGGGATACGACCTGTTCCGCGGCAAGGCGCAATGTAACGAATGTCACCGCGACGGCGGACCCGGCGAGGATCCGCTGTTTACCGACTTCACTGCCAGCAACATCGGAACCCCCGCCAACCCGAGGCTGCCCTACTATGCGGAAAATCAGCCCGACGCCTTGGGCTACGCGGCAAATCCGGAAGGGTTGTCATTCGTCGATGGCGGTGTCGGCAGATTTCTCGACCAGCGACATCTGCTCAGCCAGCCCTCCGCCGTGGATGCACGATGGCTCAAGCTGGCGCCGGACAACCAGGCGCGAATGCAGGTGCCGACACTGCGCAATGTCGACAAGCGTCCGTCTCCGGCTTTCGTCAAGGCTTACGCGCATAATGGATATTTCACGAGCCTCAAGCAAATCGTGCATTTCTACAACACCCGCGATGTGCTGCCGCGATGTCAGCCGCATGACGCCGGCGAGGGCACGGCATGCTGGCCTGCACCGGAGTCGACGCAAAACATCAACCGCAGCAAAGTCGGGCATCTCGGCCTGTCGGAGGCGGAAGAGGATGCGATCGTGAGTTTTATGCAAACGCTGACGGACGGCTTTATGCCTCTTGACCGGCCGTAAGCCGCTGGCGAGGGGCCGTCGCTGCGTTGAAGATTGCGGCCCGGCACGCCGCAGAATTTCCCGGGGCTCACGTCCCGCGTTCGAGCATCGCCTTGAAATCCGCACGCGCGCGCTGCGCTTCGAGCCGCGCGGTCTCGGACGCGTCGCGCAGACCGAAATAGCCGTGAATCAGGCCAGCGCCATGATGGTATTTCGTCGGCACGTCGGCGGCCGCAAGCGCTTCGGCATAGGCTTTGCCCTCGTCGCGCAACGGATCGAACCACGCCGTGCAGACCACCGCCGGTGCGAGCCCTGCGAGGCTTTTTGCGCGCAAGGGCGAAACGCGCCAGTCCTCCCCGTGTCTTGTGTCCTCGAGATAATGGCCGGCGAACCACTCCATCACCGCGCGCGACAGGAAATAGCCTTCCGCGTTTTCCGCCCGCGAGGGGAAGCGCGCGTTCTCGGTCGCGTCCGCGTAGTTTCCGGCGACGTCGGTGATGGGATAGACCAGCAATTGCGCGGCGAGACCGATGCCGGCATCGCGACAGCCGATCGCAACGGTTGCCGCCAGATTGCCGCCCGCGCTGTCGCCGGCGACGCCGAGACGCGCGCTGTCTCCGCCGAACTCGGCGAAGCGTGCGCAGACGTCGCGCGCCGCCGCAAAACTGTCCTCGAACGCCCCGGGGAATCGCGTTTCCGGCGGCCGCCGGTAGTCGACGGAGACGACGACGGCCCCGGTCTCGATCGCGAGCAGCCTTGCTTGCCGGTCATGGGTTTCGAGATCGCCGGCGACCCAGCCGCCGCCGTGGAAGAACACCACGGTCGGCGATCTCTCCTGCGAGACCCGATAGACC
>JBAUUA010001266.1:0-2058 GCA_049582465.1 Bradyrhizobium sp.
ACCGCCGGGTGATTTGCCCGTCGGGTTAAATCAGCGTGAACCGTCATGGCCAGGCATGATGGCTCTCGCGCGCACCTTGCAGCACTACGCGCCCTTCAGCATCGACATGATCCGGCTGGCGGACTGGTAGTTCGCCACCGCATTGTCGCGAAATTCCGGCGTCCAGTTCACCGCCTGGCGCTCTTCCGCGCTCATCGACGAATAGGTGTTGAGAATGCCGAGGCTGAGCTGGGTCGGATCGCCGCTGGTCTGGCTCTGCTTCAGCGCGGCAAGAATGCTGGCACGGTTGCGTGAATCCAGCGCCTGCTTGGCGGCACGGCTCTCTCCCGGCGAGAACAGGCTATCCTGGTTGAGCGAGATCGCCGCCAGCGATCGATTGTCGACCGCGCTGAGGTCGGCCTGCTGGCCGGACTTGCCCGCGGCCACGGCAGCCTTTTCCTGCGCGTCGAGGGCGGCCCGCATGGTCTTGGCGACCGTCGAGATATCCTGCGTCGCTGTGGCAGGCGCATTGGCGCTTTGCGCGAGGTAGGCGGCGACCGGATCGTTGGCGATGCCGCTCGGCGCAGTGGTGGGGTTCTGCTGGGTGGCCTGAACGCCCTTGGCGACCGCGGCGCGCTGCGCCGCCCATGTGGCGGTCGCCTTCTCCTCGGGGCTCGCGCCATCGAGAAAATCGAGCGCCGCCTTGTAGATCGAGGAGAAGTCGCCCGTCAGTTTCGACGTCGCCGCGGCCGGCGCCACGGCCGCATTGAAGCGATTGCCGAGCTCGGTACTGGCGACCTGCTGTTCGTCGGGACTGAACTTGCCGCCGTTGTTGGTGGCGATCGCAAACAGCGAACGGCGATCGAAGGATGACAGATCGATCGTGGTCTGTCCGTCGTCGGCAATTGGGCCCTTGACCTTGGCGTCCGCATAGAGACCGTCGAGCGCGCTACGCGCATCGGCGGTCACGTCGGCATAGCTCTTCGCCGTGGAGCCGCTGGCGAGCTGCGCCTTGGCGGCATCCGACAGCGTCAGATTGGTCGCCGCATTGCTGTCGGGCGGAGTGCCGGAATCGGCTGAACCGAGGTAGCTGGCCAGCGTCGGCGGAGGCGCCGCGGCGCGGGCGTAGGCGGCGCCGATCATGGCGAAAGCATTGAGGCCGGTGTTGACCGAGGTCATGTGCGTCCCTGCGAGCTTTTGGGCGACGGTTAAGGAGCCGTTACCGCAGCCGACCATTTCAAAGCATGGTTAACGAGGTGTGAAGATTTCTGGATGTTTCCGGATATTTCCGGGAGCCTTGCAGGATGCGGCTTCGTGTCCCGGACCCGGCGCGCCAGATATCGCCGGCGGCGTCTTTTGGAGTGCACGGCAAGCGTGAGCAACAATACTCGTCATGGCCCGGCTTGACCCGGCCATCCACGTCTTTCCTTGGTGGTGAAGAAAGACGTGGATGCCCGGCACAAGGCCGGGCATGACGGAGAGAAACGCAAGCGTGCAGAAACTCAATCCTGGATCTTCGAAAAATCCGCCACCGCGCGCGTCGCGGCGCGGATTTCGTTCAAGAGTTTCAGGCGGTTTTCGCGCACCAGAGGATTTTCATCATTGACCATGATGCTCGCTTCTTTACTAAAAAACGAATCGACCGCGCTTCTAAGCGTTGAAAGCGTCTCCATCGCGGCCTCGAAGTCTTCTTTTTCAACCTGATGCCGGGCTTCGATGACAGTTTGCTGAATGGTATTCCAGAGATGCTCTTCGATCGGAGTCATCAGCTTTGTATCCGGGGTTCCTTCGTATCTCTTTCCATCCTTCTTTTCTTCAATATTGAGAATGTTGGAAGCGCGCTTGGTTCCCGCAAGCAGATTCTTGCCGTCATCGGTATCCAGGAACTTGCCAAGTGCTTCGACGCGGCGGACCACCATCAAGAGGTCGTCCTGACCTTCGAGTGCAAACACAGCATCGACAAGATCGTGCCGCGCGCGTTGCTCGCGAAGTTGAACTTTCATGCGTTCGGCGAAGAAGGCAAGAAGGTCAAGATAGATGGGCTCGGACGGCTGTGCGTATGTTGGACGGTAGTCGTCT
>JBAUUA010001267.1:0-3452 GCA_049582465.1 Bradyrhizobium sp.
GGCTACCTCTATTATTCGGGCCGGATCGATACGACGCTGCCGTTTGAAGAACTGCGACAACGTTCACAGATCAACGAGGCCGCGCAGGCCGCCGATGGCGCGCCCGACTTCTCGCAGCGAATTCGGGCATCCCTGCCGACGATGCCGCACTGACGCCTTTCGAGCGCCGCCGTCGTCATCAAAGCGGAAACTTTCGACTTGAATCCCGGCCAGTAAATCGATATCGAATTGAATTCAATTCAATGTCTGGACGCGGAATGACAACGGCGATCGGGACGCGAGAAAGACTGATCCGCGCGGCCGAAAAGGAGCTGATCCGGAGCCATGGGCATCTGGAGATGCAGGCCGTATCGAAGCGGGCGCAGGTTTCGGTCGGGCTCGCCTATCACCACTTCGGATCGAAGGCCGGCCTGATCGCCGCCGTGGTTGAAGCCTTCTACAACCGCCTCGATGAGGTGGCGTTCAAGGACGCCAAGTTGCCCTCGGAAGGCTGGGCGGAGAGAGAAAAGCGGCGCATAGCCTCCTATGTCGGCTTTCACTACGACCATCCGTTCGCTCCGCTGGTGATCGGGGCGTTGAGCCGCGCCCCCGAAGTCCTTGATGTCGAGACGGCCTTCACGAACCGGCAGCTTGCCGGCGGCGCGCTCATGCTCCAGGCGGCCCAGCGTGACGGCATCGTTCCCGATCACATCAATCCACATCTCACCATTGCGCTGATGATCGGCGGAATTCGCCAGGCCCTGATCGGTGCCTTGATGAGCAAACAGCGGCCCGATCCCGGCAAACTCACGGATGAAATCTGGGCGTTCATGGCCGGAGCCCTGCGCCTGAGTGCCGGCTCCGGGATCAAGAAAACCGGTCGCGAGAAAGTCGCCTGACGTTCGGCAATCGCCGGCGAAACACCTGAGGATTTTGCCTTGTCCGACCCTCGCGACTTTCACACTCCGCAATCGTCCTACACCAGGGAAGATCTGCTCAAATCGAGCGAAGGCGGCTATTTCGGCCCGGGCAATGCCCAACTGCCGGCACCGCCCATGCTGATGATGGACCGCATCACCGAGATCAGCGTGGACGGCGGCGAATTCGGCAAGGGCCACGTCGTCGGTGAGCTGGATATCACGCCGGACCTCTGGTTTTTTGACTGTCACTTTGCCGGCGACCCGGTGATGCCGGGATGTCTGGGTCTGGACGCCATGTGGCAGATCATCGGCTATTGGCTTGGCTGGTCGGGCTCACCGGGAAAAGGCCGCGCCGTCGGCGTCGGCGAGGTCAAGTTCCGGGGAGACATCAAGCCGGACATCAAGCGCGTGCGCTACGAGGTCAGCATGCGCCAGGTAAGGCGCGGCAAACTGGCTCTCGGAATTGCGAACGGCCGGGTATTCGCCGACGACACATGCGTATATGTCGCCAAGGATATGAGAGTTGGACTGATAGCGTCCGCGACCTGACAGGCAGCCGGGGAAACCGGCTGCCTATGGCTCATTCTCCTCGCTCCTCGTCTTCAGCGGACCCCGCCTTTCTCCCGAAGCAGTTCGGCCATGTCGTCGCGACCGAAGAACTCGGCCCACCCCAAAGCCGTGGCGCGATACCTGTCGTCGGGAATATTCGGGTCGGCTCCGGCATCGAGCAGGAGCCGGGTTATCTCGATGGCACCGCTTTCGATCGTCATGTGGAGCGCGGTGTGATTGAGACCCCACATCGGCCGCTTGGCGTTGACGTCGATGCCATGCGCCAGCAGCCAGCGAATGGTGGCAAGGTTTCGCTTGTTGACGGAAACATGCAGGGCAATGGTATCGCCGCCGTCCGGACCGATCCGGGATGGATCGTCCCGCAACATCCGCTCCGCCTCGTCGTAGCGAGCCATATTCACCAATGTCAGCAAGTCGGGCTTGAGCCCGGCGCCGAGAAGGGCCGCAACGATGTGCCCTGCTCCGACGCCGTCGCCAACGCGGTTGCGCCGGTCGCATCGCGGACGTTCGGGTCGGCGCCGAGCTCGAGCAGCAGCCGCACGATCCGGGGCCGGTTCTTCCTGACGGCAAGGTGAAGCGGCGTGCAGCGATGCTGGTTGCGAGTCATCCGTGCGGCCAGCAAGGCGCGATCCCGGGCCACCATGGCGCGCAGTTCATCGGCTCGATCGAGCGAAATCGCCGTCCACAGGTTGAGCTTGGCGCCGTGGTCGAGCAGATAGGCGGCGACCTCCTGGCGCACATCGCCGAAGCAGGTTGCCCAGCCGAGCACGCCGACCTCGTAATCGTCGCCTTTGCCGTCGATATCGGCGCCCGCTTCGACCAGCAGCCCGACCGTCTCCAGATCGCCGTGGGCTGCCGCGAAATGCAGCGGCGCGGCATTATCCGGAAAGTCGCGGCGGTTGAGATCGGCACCGCGCGCGATCAACAGGCGCGTGGCGGCATGCTGGTTGCGCAGAACCGCCAGGTGCAGCGCCGTTGCCTTCTGGAAGCCGCCGCCGAGTGCGTCGATCAACTCGGGATGCGCGTCAAGGCCGACGCGGAGCGCGTCGAGATCGCCGGACCCCGCCGCCCGCAAGACGGCCTGGATCGCCCGCATCTCGTCATCCGGACGGGTCTTGCCTCCCTGGAGATCGCGCGTCAGCATCTCAATCGCCTCATACCCGCGGTCCTTGGCGATCTGATGCACGGTGCGGCCGTCGGAGTCGGGCGTTGCGGGATCAAAGCCCGACGCAAAGGCGCGACGGACGGCCTCGACATCGCCGGCGCACGCGGCTTCGAAAACGCGATCGCGGTCGCGAAACGCCGGACTGATGCTGTCGACATGCGACTTCAACGCACGCCAGCTCTTGAAGCCATAGTCATGGGCGAGCGCGAGCTGGGCCTGGTGCAGCTTCGCATCGGGCTGGCCGGCGCGCAGCCGAACGAGCCGCTGCTTGGCGGTTTTCTTGAGCCAATCGAGATCGGGATTCGCGGGCAGAGCCTGCGGCATGGCAACCTTCTTTCCCTGCGCCCGGCGACCGCGATTCTCGGGCAAGAAAGAAGGAGATGTCAGCAACGTGATGGAGGCGGGTTCAACCCTTTACGCGGTCCGTCGGTCGCCTGCTCGACCTGCCGCGAAGCTATTTCCGGCAACACGCCAAGTCAAGCGCAACAGAGATCGGAGCCCGAGAACACTTTGATCCGCCGGCGGCTTGCAGGGATAGTTTCGGCCTCTTGCTCCCGATGGAAATCCAGGCGGACATCAACGCCCCTCCCGGCCGCATACCGTTATCGGAGCGCCGGCAGTCGGTGGCGCAGCTCTTCAGTCCACGCCATCGGAGTGCGGATCCGCCTTGATATCGGGCGCAAGGCCTATCATCGCCGGCATGGCGATTTTTTCCTTCAGTTCGGTGCAGGTCTTGCGGACTTCCGTCGCCACCAGCGAACAGTTCTCGATCTGAAGGAAGACGCGCTTGGCCTCTTCGCGGTAGCGCCCCGCGGTTT
>JBAUUA010001268.1:0-2284 GCA_049582465.1 Bradyrhizobium sp.
GCCCTTCTGGGCCTTGAAGTGCTGCTGGTAGCGATAGTCGATCAGCGTGTTCAGCCCGTCGACCGCTTCGATGACGACATCGCCGCCGCGTCCGCCATTGCCGCCGGACGGGCCGCCGAACTCGATATACTTCTCGCGGCGGAACGCCACGCAGCCGTTGCCGCCGTCGCCGGAGCGGATATAGACCTTGGCTTCATCGAGGAATTTCATGGCTCATAGGTAGGGCAGGGACGCCGATGCGGCAACCTCTTAGCTTGGTAAATATCCGCGAAAGTTCAGTATTTTAGGGCTTTGGCGAGGCTCGGACGGCGATCTAGGCCCCGGCTTGCCGGCGGCGAATGAGAAACTTCTGCATCCCCTCCAGCACCAGTTCGCGGCGCTGGTTGAACACGGTCGAGCGCAGCGTCACCACGCCGGTCGTTCGTCCGGGCTTGAGCTCCGTCACTTCGAGCGCCGGATAGATGGTGTCGTCGGCGTAGACCGGTTTGAGGAACCGGCTCGATTGCTCAAGGAAGCCGACCAGCGATTCCTCCACGATATAGGGAAACAGCCCGGCTCCCGGCGCGGTGTGGACCAGGGTCTGGAAACCATGGGCGAGCAGGTTCGGCATGCCGCGGGCGCGGCAATATTCGACGTCGTAGTGTACCGGATGGGTATCGCCGCTCGCGGTCTGGAACGCGGCGAACACCGCCGACGTCATGGTGCGGCTCGGAATGACAAAACGCTCGCCGAGCGTAAAATCCTCGAACCAGCGCTGCTCGGGCACCATGCGGTGGCTTGCGGGATCGAACTCGGTCATGCCTGGAATCTCTTTCGCGGGAGGGTCTAGTTTATCCGTATCGGAGAGGAGTTGTTGCGGCAATTACCGCATGGCCGTCATTCCGGGGCAGCCCGCAGGGCTGAACCCGGAATCTCGAGATTCCGGGTTCGCGCTTCGCGCGCCCCGGAATGACGCTGGAGCGAATGTTTGCAAACTGATAAGCGACCCTAAGTCGCCAATCGCAGAAAACTTCATGAGCATCCCGGCAAAAATCTCTCCCGCCGCTGACGAACGTTCCGCGCGCCTCGCGGGCATCGGGCTGATGCTGCTGTCGATCTTCATGTTCTCGTTCGGCGATGCGCTGGGCAAGTTCATCGTCGCGACCTATTCGGTCGGACAATTATTGTGGCTGCGCGCCTGCGCGGCGCTGATCGTGCTGCTGCCGATGATCTGGCGGCATCGCGCCGCCTTCGTCCATCCCGAGCGGCCGTGGCTGCAATTGCTCCGGGTAGCGCTCTCCACGATCGAAGTCGCGGCGTTCTTTCTGGCGACCGTCTATCTGCCGCTGGCCGACGTCGTCACCTATTACCTGGCGTGTCCGATTTTCGTCACCGCGCTGTCGGCGATCGTGCTGCGCGAGCATGTCGGCTGGCGGCGCTGGAGCGCGGTGCTGACCGGATTCTGCGGCGTCCTGATCGCGCTGCATCCGTCGGCGCAGACCGTTAGCTGGCCGGCACTGATCGCGCTCGGCGGCAGCCTGTCGTTTGCGGTCCTGATGCTGATCACGCGCTCGTTGCGGGCAACGCCGGATATCGTGCTGGCGTCCTCGCAATTCATGGGCACCTTCGCGCTCGGCGCGCTGATGTCGCCGTTCGGCTGGGTCACGCCCGGCATCGGAAGCCTCGGCCTGTTCGCCGCCGCCGGCTGCATCTCGGTGTGCGCGCTGTTGTGCGTCAACCGCTCACTGAAGCTCGCGCCCGCCAGCGTGGTGGTGCCGTATCAATATTCGATGATCGTGTGGGCCGTGATGTTCGGATATTTCGTCTTCGGCGACGTGCCGCAGCCCGCGACCATTCTGGGCGCGGCCATCATCATCGGCGCGGGGCTTTACATTTTTCTGCGCGAGCGGAAGCTGGGGCGCGGTGAGGCGGTCGCCAGTCCGCCGGTGTGATTGGGCGTGAGTCCAAAGACTCAAACTAACTGGCCGACCGGCGTCTGCGTTGGGGCAGTTCCAAAAAGTGCCAGCAGCGAGCGCTACGGCCGCTTCTTGATGCCATGCTTGCGCACGTAGCGGGTCGCTTACGAGCAATTACGCAGCGGATTCTATATTCACCAAAACTTCCCCGGCGATGATTTCGGGGTCTCCAAGATCGAGGTCATGAAGGCTTGCTTGAACAAATTCCAATACTTTATCGTTCGCCGCGATGGCGCTTTCGCGGTCTTCAAATATCATCACGGCGACACCGACGCCTTCTCCGCCATCCAGTACATAATAAGATCTGAATCCGCGCGACTCCCTGAGGA
>JBAUUA010001269.1:0-1909 GCA_049582465.1 Bradyrhizobium sp.
CAGCAGCTCCTCGATCAGCGACAACAGCGCGTCGCCCGAGGTTTGCACCGCTTTGGCGTAGGTCATCTGCTCCGGCGTCAGCGGCGTATCCAGAAGCAGCCCGCTCATGCCGAGGATGCCGTTCAGCGGTGTGCGAATCTCGTGGCTGGCCATCGCCAGGAAACGCGACTTGGCGCGGTTGGCGGCGTCGGCCTGATCGCGGGCCTCGGCGAGCGCGCGTTCGGTCTCGGTGCGGTCGGTGACGTCGCGGCCGACGCATTGCAATTCGGCGGGCTGGCCGGCGTCCGATCGAACCCAGCCCTCGCGCCAGGCGATCCATCGCGGCCCCACGGGCCCTGCGATCTTCTGGTCGTGAATGCGGGTGCCGTTCGATTCCAGCGCGGTGTCGCCCTGTTCGAGCACGGCGAAGGTGAATTTGCTGCCGATCAGCGCCGCGCGCGGCCGTTCGGCCAGTTCGCAGTAGGCGTCGTTGGCGAAGCTGATGCGGCCTTCGGCGTCGCGCAGCACGATCAGGTCGCCCTGCGATTCGAACAGGCTGCGGACGCGCTGCTCGGCCTCCTGCAATTCCCAGTTGCGGTCGGCCAGCGTCTCGTTGTGGAGCGCGACCTTGCGCAGCTTCTGGCGCAGCATGCGCATCCGGAAGCTCAAGGTCGCAAGCGCGAGGCAGGCGAGCGCGAACAGGAAACTCGCGCCGATCGCAAAGGTGTTGGGGTTGTAACCGGCAGCTGGAGACCGGCTTCCGGTGATGAAACCGTAGGAACCGCCGAACGCGGCGGAAAAGATCATGAAAGAGCGGACCGTGAAGATCAGCCACGGATGGCGCCGGGAGAAGCGCCGCAAATGTAACTTGATCCGGAAGAATCGTCCCATGCCGATGACCCCGAAACCTGTCTTGTCGCGCCCGACCCGGCGCCGACCATGGAGTGTTTGACCTTGCAAAGTGCTTGCGGGTTGCATGGTGTCGGATGCGGCGATGCGAACAGGGTTAATGCCGGATGAACGCATCGAAAAAAGAGAAAAACTCAGAGCGAGGCGGCGACAAGCCTTCGCTGTCCGCCGCCGGCGCCGACCACCAGCGCCGCCGCGTCGCGCGCGGTGAAAGTCTTCGAGCGCACGAAGATCCGGTAATCGGCGGGGCCGTCCGGCGAGAGATAGATCACCGGCGAATCCGCCGAGGGATTTGCAGAGATCGAGACCAGCCGCGTGGCCGGATTGGCCTCGCACGAACCGGCCTCCGCGCTTTCGGCATCGTCGATCACGGCGAAGTCGGCGGCCTCGGCGCTGTCGGAGAGCTGCACCCGCACGGTCGCGAGCTTTGGGTCGTCGGTGAAGGCGACGTGGAGATCGGTTACCCAGGGCATGTCCGAGATCTGAACCGAGGTGTCGGCGACGGCGATGCAGGGATGCGGGCCGGGCAACAACTCGCCGCGTGCGAAAAAGCCGAGGATCAACAGGGGGACGGCTGACGCCAGAATCTTGAAACGCAACATGACACACCCACTCGACCATGGGCCCGTGCAGACGCGAGGGCTTATGGTTGGCGGAGCGTAAACAGAAGTCGTTACCGAGAAGTTGACGCGGGGCGGTTCCCGCTTTCGCGGCAGCAACCGGGCAGGATTCAGTTTTCAAACGGCCTGGCAATCTTAAACACACCTTCGCGTTCCCGCGGCGCGAAGCGGCCCGAGGTTTGCTGTTTCTTCCCGCCCTCCTCACAAAAGAGGGCGCAGGGAAAGCCGGGTGCGCGCTGCACCCGCGGTCTCGCGTGCAAAAAGGGTAAAGAAACGCACACGAGCATACAGGTTCAGCGGAAGCAGTCCGGCCTTCCCTGCGCAATGGTTTTACGGCTTATGTCGAGCTCTCCCCGGCGATCGGGCTTTCTTGTCACCGTCGCTTGCGAAAATCACTTCCC
>JBAUUA010001270.1:0-4369 GCA_049582465.1 Bradyrhizobium sp.
GTGGCAGTGAGCCCGATACGATCCTTACCGTTCGGCACGATTCCGTCGGTCGTTCCCTGAGCATGCCGCGCCGTGTCGGTTGCCGTGGGCACGGATTGTTGGGCGGTCGCGGGGGACGACATGACCGCGGTGACCAGTAGAATGGTGGCAAACCTGTTCATCGCTTCTCTCCTAAAAAGACGTTCGGCGGTACCGTCGCGATGACGGCTCTTTAGGTAAACGCTGCCGCAGCCGAAAGGTTTCTGGCCGATGCCCGCCGACGAACTGCAGAGCGCGAGTACATCGGAGAGGTTCAGCAATATTGCTGACCTAGGTCTCCGTTGCTTTGCCGATCGAGCCGACTTACCTGCCCTTTTGAAAGCGGTTTCGCATCCTGCAGAGCAAGAGCCTTGGCATATCGGCGGATAAGTGTGTTTCGGCGTAGGGTCCCGACGCCGATCGGCGTCGTAAGTATTGATTTGATTGATGCCGAGGGGGTCACGAGGGCGCGCCCACTCACAACCGTGACGCTCTCATGCCCCCCGTCCAGGCACTGGCTCGCTTCCGAGGCCGTAGGAGATGGCTTTGGTGTCGCGGGTCTTCCCGACTATAAGGACTTCAAGCTGCCGGGCGCCTATAGGGGACCAGCGGCGGCGCGATCTGGAGGATCTATCTGAAGGTAAACGGCGAGAAGCCGGAGATCGCAGGGGTCCAGCTTTGGGGCGTGCCGTACTACCAGACGAAGAAGGAAGGCGGCGGAGGCATGAAAAAGCCTCAGCCCATCGAGTTCGAGTGTGAGGCAGGGCGACCAGCTTTCCGCCGCTGCGGCAGGTGACGGGCGACGGGCCTTGGACTATGCCTTAGAGACGCTGAAAGATCGATCGACCAAGCCTTCGCGATCGCCTCATGGACCTGTAGCTCAACCTCGAGTCCTTTCCAGAGGTGCCTGACGTCCTCCGGCGATTGAAGGCGGCCGGCCTCAAGACGGCGATCCTCTCGAACGGATCGCCCATGATGCTCGACGCGGCCGTTCGGAACGCAGCGATCCACGAATTGCTCGACGCGGTGCTCTCGGTCGAGGAAGTCGGCGTGTACAAGCCCGACTCCGCTGTCTACCGTAAGCGCGTAGGAGACCCCACATAGCGCGGCGTGTTCGAATAGCAGATGATCTCCTTGTGATTTGTCAGGAGACTCCTGTGAGCGAACGTATGTCTGATAGCAGAAGCTTCGAAGTTCTCACGGCGGGCCCTGTGCGGCTGTCGAGCAGTCCGGCGCGTAGTTATCGGTCATGGTCGGATGATGAGAAGGCCAGGATCGTCGGAGAGACGTTGGTTGCGGGAGCGAATGTATCGGCGATTGCGCGGTCAAATGGGCTCGATCCGTCGCAACTTTTCGCGTGGCGTCGCAAGGCGAAGGCCTCTGGGGTGGTTATGCCATTGGCAAGAGCGCCGAGCGGGTCGGTCAAGTTTGCGCGCTTTGAAGCGATGCGGAGCGACACGGTCGAAATTGTCATCGGCGATGTGGTGGTGCGCGCTGGCGGGGACGTCGAGCCTGACCGGCTTGCCGATGTGATCCGGGCGGTACGCAAGGCATGATCCCGGCCGGGGTGCAGGTTTATGTGGCGAGCATGCCGGTTGACTTCCGCAAGGGGGTGACCGGCTTGATGGCGCTGGTACGGGATGGTGGCGCTGATCCATTCAGTGGCGCGCTGTACGTCTTCCGTTCGAAAAGAGCGGACCGGCTCAAGGCGGTTTGGTTTGATGGCACCGGGGTATGTCTGTTCGCCAAGACGCTTGAGGAAGCGCAGTTCTGCTGGCCCCGGATTGGGCCGGCCACGGTGCAGTTGAACCATACGCAGTTGCTTGCGCTGGTCGATGGGCTGGACTGGAAGAAGATCCGACCGGTGGCCGTGAAGCGACCGCAATCGATGGGCTGAAAAACCTGTGGCATTTTGAATCAGGCCTTTGGAAAGTTTGGAAAACCGGCCGCGAACATGCTGTGATGGCGGCGATGACGAAGGCCGTTGCAGAGCTTCCCGACGACGTTGATGCGCTCAAGGCGATGATCGTCGCCATGGCCGATCAGAGGGCGCTGCTGGAGGCCCGCAACAGTCATCTCGAAGTGGTGAACAAGACGGCCGACGAGCGGATCGCGACGCTGACGGCGATCGTGAGGATGCTGGAGCGGTCGCGCTACGGCACCCGCTCGGAGCGTCTGCGCGGCGCGACATTGAGCGAGGAGCAGCATGCCTTCGTGTTCGACGAAATAAAGACCGGCATGGCGGCGGCCGAAGCCGAGCTCGAAAGTGCCGTTCAGGACAAACCAAAACGAGCGCCGCGTCCGCGGAAAGACTTCGCGGCTCATCTGGAGCGGGTTGAGATTGTCATCGAGCCTGACATTCCCGCAGGCTGCGAGGGGCTGGAGAAGGTTCTGATCGGCGAGGACGTGTCGGAGCGTCTGGACGTGATGCCGGCGAAGTTCCGCGTGATCGTCACGCGCCGCCCGAAATACGCCTACAGGAATCGCGACGGCGTGATCCAGGCGCCGGCGCCACCCCACATCATCGAGAGCGGCAGCCCCACCGAGGCGCTTCTGGCTCAGATCGCCGTCTCCAAATATGCCGATGGTCTGCCGCTCTATCGGCAGGAAGCCATCTATGCGCGGGACCAGGTCGAACTGGACCGTTCGCTGATGGCGCAGTGGATGGGCAAGGTTGGCTTCGAACTGCAGCCTCTGGCCGACTATGTTCTGGAACGGATCAAGCAGGGCGAACGGGTATTTGCCGATGAGACCACGTTGCCGACGTTGGCTCCCGGGTCCGGCAAGACCCAAAAGGCCTGGTTATGGGCCTATGCCCGGGACGACAGACCGTTCGGCGGCGCTGGTGCGCCTATGGTTGCCTATCGCTTCGAAGACAGCCGAAGTGGTGATTGTGTCGCGCGTCATCTGGCGGGCTTTGGCGGCCTGCTGCAGGTGGACGGTTATGCAGCCTACAATCGGCTTGCCAGAGGCAGTGGCGCCAATGATGGCGTGACCCTGGCCGCCTGTTTTGCCCATGTCAGGAGGCGATTCTACGAACTGCATGTGAACGAGAGCTCGCACCTGGCGACGCAGACGATCACGATAATGGCGGCGCTCTGGAAGGTCGAAGAGGACATCCGCGGCAAGGATCCCGCAACACGGGTGAAAGCCCGCCAGGAAAAGTCCGCTACCATTGTGGCAAGGCTGTTCGAGCTGTGGGAAACGGAACTGCCGCGCCTGTCCGGGAAATCCAAACTCGCCGAGGCGATCCGCTACGCCATCTCCAGGCGGGCCGCTCTCGAATGCTTCCTGGGCGATGGGCGTGTCGAAATCGACTCCAACATTGTTGAGCGCGCCATCCGACCGCAAACAATTACTCGGAAGAATGCATTGTTCGCAGGGTCCGCTGGCGGCGGTCGGACCTGGGCAACCATCGCCACGCTTTTGCAGACCGCAAAAATGAATGATGTCGATCCACACGCCTGGCTCACC
This sequence comes from Bradyrhizobium sp., assembly GCA_049582465.1. Classification (GTDB taxonomy): domain Bacteria; phylum Pseudomonadota; class Alphaproteobacteria; order Rhizobiales; family Xanthobacteraceae; genus Bradyrhizobium. The sequence continues at coordinate 3,493 of JBAUUA010001270.1, forward strand.
CAAACCCTTGAGCGTATCGCTCAAGGCTGGCCTGTCTCCCAGATCGACCGGCTCATGCCGTGGAACTTCAAGGCCTGAACGGCCTCAGGTCGGCCTTACCAATGGACGGCCGATGGCGAAGATCAACAAATCGTTGGCCTGGGACAAAAGCAAAGTCAGCCTTCCGGCCTAACCGCATCCATCAGTTCGGTGGTAGCGCCTCTGGAATCTCCTGCGCCTCGCTTGCGTCGGCAAAGACCTCATCGCGGATCACGCGCAGCGTCACTTGATGAAGATAGGCTTGCAGGGCCTGGTCGAGCTCGGAGAACTCCGGCCACAGAACTTGATCGAGGAATCGTTTGGGTCCGCGAACCATGACCGTGTTGCGCCGCTGCCGATAATAGCGATAGGGCTTCATGCCATAACGCCGGCACAAGGCGAGAAACAGATGGCGCGACCATTGATCCGGCATCGAGAACTGCATCTCAATTGAGGGATCTTGTCGACCAAGTTCCGTCAAACGCTCCCTCACACGTTCCAGCGCCGCTTCTGCCGCGAGCCGCTCGCCGGCCGTTCCGGCACCCGCGAAAAGAGCCTCGATCTTCCGCAACTTCTCGCGCAACTGGGATTCAATAGACATCGGCAGGGCTCGCGGCTGAGTTTAAAAAAACCCACCATTCGGCCATATCGACGTCAATCGCCGGGGCATCGATATCCACGTCATTTACTCGCCGTGGGGCAAACGATCGCTATCCCCGAACGGCCTCAGCTCGACGCTTACTGTCTACCGGTACGCGGTCGACCGGCTCGGGATCCCGCCCGAGCAGATTTGCTTTCTGTCCTCGAATTCGTGGGACGCCTACGCGGCGTCGGCCTTCGGCATGAGGGTCGTCTGGTG
>JBAUUA010001271.1:0-2109 GCA_049582465.1 Bradyrhizobium sp.
CGTCTTGCCATCCAGCGCAAAGTAGTCGAGCAGGTCGGCAATATCGACGTCGAGCTGGTCGCCGATCGAAACGATGCCGGAGAAACCAACCCCGCGCTGCGCGGCCCAATCCACCATGCCGGTCGCAATCGCGCCCGACTGGGAGATCAGCGCGAGATTTCCCGCGCAGGGCATGTGCGCCGAGAAACTGGCGTTGAGATTTGCGCCGGGCATGATGATGCCGAGGCAATTCGGCCCGACCAGCCGCATGCCATATTTGTGCGCGGCGTCTTTACTCGCCTCGGCCAACGAGTCCGTGCCATGACCAAGCCCCGAGGTGATGATGAGGGCGCCCGCCGCACCCCGCGCCCCCGCCTCCTCGATGAGACCGGGGATCGCCGCGGCCGGCGCGGTAATCACCACGAGTTCGGGCGCAAACGGCAGTTTGCCGAGGCTGCCGACCGTGGCGACGCCATCGATCTCGGGGTAATGCGTATTCACCAGCCCGAATTCGCCCTTGAACTTGGCTTTTTGAATGTTGCCGAGAATGGCGCGTCCGACCGAAGTCGGGCGCGGACTCGCGCCGACCAGCGCGACCGAACGGGGGGAAAGCAGGTTTTTCAGTTGATAGGTGGACATCAGCTCGATTGCCCGGCTGGCGCCGGCCTGGATGCATGAATTCTAACGCGGTTGATTGTGCAACGGGCGCACTTAATGTGACATCATAACCCAGCACGGTGGCCGCCCTATGACGGTTTTTGTCGCACCGCCCCAGACGATTTCGTTGAGCCGGGTGTGACGATAGGCGCCCATGACCAGAAGATCGATGGCTTTCGCCTTCACATAGGCCTCGAACACCTTTCCGATGGAACTGCCGTCGATCTTCACCATTTCGAACGTCGCCTTGATCCCATGTTCCGCGAGATGGTCCCCAAGCGCCAGGCCGGATTCCTGCTCGGCCGGCGTCTTCCCGTCGGTTGCCGTGACGATGCGCACATTCGCGGCCGCCTGAAGCACGGGTAGCGCGTCGCCAATGGCCCTCGCTGCCGGCGCGCTATGGTCCCATGCGATCATGACATTGTCGAACGCCACCGGCAGTTCCGCGGCGAATTCCTCCGGGCATATCAGGATCGGCCGGCCCGATTCGAATATCAGTGTTTCGACAACCTTTTCCGATTGACTATCATGCGCCCTCACCGGAACCAGCGAAAGGTCCTTCAGTCGCGCGGACTGGGCGAAATGGGCAGCAATATCCGCCACCGCGAGCCGGCTGAGCCTTTGCTCGTTGCGCGCGCCGAAGCGATTTGCCGCAGCGTCGAACGCCTGCAACAAATTATGCGCGTTGGAGACGCTGCGCACGGCCTCGGCCGCCGCCATATTCTCCAGATCGGAGGAGATCGTCACTTTCGGCCGGACCGCGATCTCGTTTTCAACCGCGATTGCCGTCACCCGGGCACCGATATCGCCGGCCACCGCCGCGCATTTGTCAATCGCGGCGATCGCAGCCGCGTTTGCGTCGCCAATGAGCGGCAACAGGATATCCTTGATCGGCATCGGCGCTCTCCAATCCGGACAATACGATAGGTGCTGGCAACCGGCCGGTGTTGATCTTCATCAAGGCGACGGATCCTTCCAATTCATGGCTGCGTCCATGCATTTTGACCGAGGTCAAGGGCTCCCCGGCGCCCTGCCCTATGCATATGCTGGTAAGTAGTCGGGTTCGTCGTCCGGAGAAGCAGATGCGTGCGATGGTGTTGCCGGCTCCGGGGACGCCGCTCCGGATGCAGGAGCGTCCGGACCCTCTTCCGCGCGACGGCGAAATTCGCGTCGCTGTGAGCGCCTGCGGAGTTTGCCGAACCGACCTTCACGTCGTCGACGCCGAGCTCCCCGGCATCAAATATCCCATCGTTCCCGGCCATGAAATCGTCGGCCGCGTCGACCTCGTCGGCCGCAACGTCACCACCCACCGGATTGGCGAGCGGGTGGGAATCCCCTGGCTCGGCCACACCTGCGGCGTCTGCCGCTTCTGCCGGGAGGGCATGGAGAATCTGTGCGACCGGCCGCTTTTCACCGGATACACGCGGGACGGCGGCTTCGCCACCCACGCCATTGCCGACGCGCGTTATGCCT
>JBAUUA010001272.1:0-2372 GCA_049582465.1 Bradyrhizobium sp.
AGCCCTGCACCAGCAGGATCAGCACATCCGGATTGGCGGCGCGGGCCTTGATCAGATAGGCGGAGAAATCGGTGGTGCCGAGCGGCGTCAGTTCGTTGCCGGTCACGGTGCCGCCGAGCTTCTTCAGGTCGTCGGTGCAGGCGTCATACAGCGTGTGGCCAAAGGCGTAATCCGGCGTGATGAAGTGCCATTTCTTTCCGTATTTGGTGAACAGCACGCTGGAGACCGAATTGGCTTCCATTCGCGTGGTGTTGCAGACGCGGAACACGTTCCACTTGCAATCCTTGCCCGTGATCGAATCGGTGTGGCCGCCGGAGACGATGTGCAGGATCTTCTTCTCGGCGGTGACCTGGGCGATCGCCGCGGCGATCCCCGAATTGACGTCGCCGATCATGAAATTGACCTGGTCGCGCTCGATCAGCTTGCGCGCCTTTTGTACGCCGGTGCCGACGTCATTGGCGGAATCCTCCACCAGCAATTCGACCTGGCGGCCGAGAATGCCACCCTTGGCGTTCATCTGCGCGACCGCGAGCTTGGCGCCCATCACCTCGTTGCCCGCGGGCGCCGCGTAAACGCCGGTGAGCGGATCGACCATGCCCATCCGGATCGGCGTCTCGCCACGCGCCTGGATGATGAAGGGGGAAGCGATCTGGAAGGCGCCGAGCGCGGCGGCGCCCTTTATCAGGGTGCGGCGATCGAATTTCGGATTGAAGATTGACGTTGTCATGAGTTTTTCCTCGGCGGGTTGTTGTTCTTATTTGTCATGGCGAGAAGCCGGTACTGCTCGCTGCGCTCGCAATGACAATCTCAAGTCTCGCTGCGCCAACTGCACGGAGGCAGCGGGCGCAGCGCCGTTACGTCAGGCTCAAGCCGGCCACTGAATCTTGCAGCCGGTATCCTCGGCCGGTCCGGCGGCTTTCTCGCCGGGCACCGGGTTCTTCACCGTGAACATGTTGTCCGGATCGCCCTGCGGCGGGTGCGCCTCGCCGACGAACACGGTGCTCATCAATTCGTGGTCGCCGGCGCGATAGGACGGCGCGCCGGGCTGCAGCGCGACTTCCGGCGGCAGCTTGAAGCCGGACAGCGCATGCGCCAGCTTCGGCGCATCCAGCGTCTTTTCCTGGTTCGCGATCAGCGCCAGCGTCTGCACGGAGGCATAGCCGAACCAGTTGCGCGCGGTGGCCGCAGCACCAGTGATCTTCTTGATCGAGGCGTTGAATTCCGCGACATGCGGCACACCCGGCTGATCCCACCACCATTCCATGGTCCACCATCCGACCCGCGCACCGTCAGGCACGGCGCGGACGCTCTCGAGCTCGAACAGGGTGCCGCCGACCGCCATCTGCTTGTCGAGGCCGAACTGCACGAACTGCTTGAGGCTCGACACCTGATCGCCGCCGCCCATGACGTTGATCAGCACCTGCGGACCGTAGGCCTTGGCCTGGATCAGATAGGCGGAATAATCCGCGGTGCCGATCGGCACGAGCGCGCCGGAAGAGGTGCCGCCATTGGCCTTCAAGAGCTTCTCGAAGCCGGCCTGCACCGAGTGGCCATAGGCATAATCCGGCGTCAGGAAGTACCATTTCTTGCCGAATTTCTCCATCAGCGTGGTGGCGATGGCGTTGGCGTCCATGGTGGTGGAGTTGCAAACCCTGAACACGTTCCAGGAGCAGTTGGCGCCGGTGATCGGATCGGTGTGCCCGCCGGAGACGATATGGAGCACCTTCTTTTCGCTGGTGACCTGCGCCATCGCGATCGCGATGCCGGAATTCACGTCGCCGATGATGAAGCTGACATTGTCGCGCTCGATCAGCTTGCGGGTCTTCTGTACGCCGGTGCCGACGTCGTTGGCGGAGTCTTCGATCAACAGTTCGACTGGCCGGCCGAGAATGCCGCCTTTCTTGTTGATCTCCTCGGCGGCGAATTTGGCTCCCACCACTTCGCCCTGGGCGATCGCGGCATAAACGCCGGTCAGGGGATCGACCATGCCGATCTTGACCGGTGTTTCGCCGCGCGCCTTGATGATGAAGGGTGATGAGAATTGCACCGCAGCAATTGCGGCGCTGGTCTTAAGTATAGTACGACGATCGACCCGAAAGGGTCGTTGCGAAGTAACCATGCTGTCCTCCCAGACAATTTTGACGTCTCGTGATGTCCGGCATTCTTCGATGCCTTTGCCGGGCGGGAGCCTAGCCTTTCCAGCTTGGCTTTGCCAATCGTCAACCAGCGAGAATCTTGCAACCTTCGGCCTAGTTGTGGTGTTTCAGGAGGTTGTCCATCTGGTCTGAACCGAGGAAGCTGAGGTTGCGAAGCTTCAGTGTTCCAAGGAGAGACCAGATGAACGTCCACAAGAATGCGCCTTTGGCGCCCAA
>JBAUUA010001273.1:0-1742 GCA_049582465.1 Bradyrhizobium sp.
TCGTTCAGCAGCGGCTCGAGTTCCCGGGCGTTGCCGCCACCGAGCAGCAACGGCACCTTGATGCGATAGGGCGGGATCGAGGTCATGACCGCGCCTTCGACATAGCGCCCGCCGGCGCCGTCGATCAGGCCGGCGGCGCGCCGCTTGGCGCCCGGTGAAGCCGAGTTGAAATCGAGAAACCAGGCGTCCTTTTTGACGGCCGGCGCGCAGGCGCCCGCGACCGGCACGGCCTGGCTCGCCGTCACGGCGGAGACGATCAGGTCAGCCCTTGCCGCCAGATCGGCATGCGAGGAAGCAAGCTGAACACCGAATGTGCCGGCATGATCCCGCAACGGCCCGGCCTGTTCGCCGCCCAGCTTGATGTCGTAGGCGCTGACCTTGACGTCCTGCTTGCGCAGGTCCTCGGCAAGGATGCGGCCGACCTCTCCGTAGCCGACTAGACCCACATGCCACTGGTTCGAAGCGCTCATGGCGATCAATCGATATATTTGAGGCCGGCTTTCGCCAGCGGTTCACGCATCTTGTACATGTCGAGTCCGAGTACGCCTGCCGCCAGCTTCTCGCGTTTCTCGCCTTCGTTGGCTTCGCGCGCCTCGGCCGCATCGGCCACCTGCTGGGCGACGCCTGCGGGAACGACGACGACTCCGTCGACATCGGCGATCACAACGTCCCCCGGATTGACCAGTGCGCCGGCGCAGACCACCGGAATGTTCACCGAGCCGAGCGTCGCCTTCACCGTGCCCTTGGCGCTGATCGCCCTCGAGAACACCGGAAACTGCATTTCGGTGAGATCTGCCACGTCGCGCACGCCGCCGTCGATCACGAGCCCCTTGGCGCCACTTGCGCGAAAACTGGTCGCCAAAAGGTCGCCGAAAAAGCCGTCGGTGTTCTCGGCCGTGCAGGCGGCTACCACCACGTCGCCCGGCTGCAACTGCTCGGCCACCACATGCATCATCCAGTTGTCGCCCGGCTGCAGCAGCACGGTGACCGCAGGGCCGCATGCTTTGGCGCTTGCGTAGATCGGCCGCATATAGGGCTGCATCAGGCCGACGCGGCCCATCGCCTCGTGGATGGTGGCGACGCCGAAGCGCGACAGTTTTTCCACCGCCGCCTTGTCGGCGCGGACGATGTTGCGCTTCACGATACCGAGATTGTTCATCGGCATGCTCATGTTACTTTCCCTTCGCCTTCAGCGCGGCGTCGAGGCGCGGGAACACGTGCCGCGCGTTGCCCTCGTAGACCTTTTTCTTGTCCTCTGCGCTGAGGATGGTCGAGGCCTCGATGTAGCGCTTGGTGTCGTCAAAGGGGAAGCCGGTTTCGGGATCGATGCCGCGCACCGCGCCGATCATCTCGCTGGCGAACAGGATGTTCTCGACCGGGATGACCCCGGTCAGGAGGTCGATGCCCTTCTGGTGATAGACGCAGGTATCAAAGAAGATATTGTGCAGCAGATGATCCTTCAAAAGCGGCTTCTTCAATTCCTGCGCCAGGCCGCGGAAGCGGCCCCAGTGATAGGGTACCGCGCCGCCGCCATGGGGGATCAGGAATTTCAGCTTCGGAAAATCCTTGAACAGGTCCGAGGTCAGGCACTGCATGAAGGCCGTGGTGTCGGCGTTCAGATAATGCGCGCCCGTGGTGTGGAAGCAGGCGTTGCAGCTGGTGGAGACGTGGATCATCGCGGGGATGTCGAGTTCCACCATCTTCTCGTAGATCGGATACCAGTGCCGGTCCGACAGCGGCGG
>JBAUUA010001274.1:0-6864 GCA_049582465.1 Bradyrhizobium sp.
CCCCCGACCGACACGGCGAGACCATCCAGATCGATGCCGAATATGTGCAGAAGCACGTCGGCGATCTCGCCAAGAACACCGATCTGAGCCGGTTCATTTTGTAGGTTTTACGGTTAAGATCGTCGTCCCTGCGAAAGCAGGGACCCCGAACCACCGATGGCCGTCGTTGCATAAGATTGCGGCTCCAGCTTCCACAAAAACGCAAGCCTGTGGGTATGGGTCCCGGCTCGCGCTTCGCTTGGCCGGGACGACGATGAATTTAATTCTGCGTGTGCGGGAAAACCCTTGGCGCCTGATGCTCGCCGTCAACGGCGCCGTCCTGATCGGGGTTTTTCTCTACAAGCTCACGCGCGAGCCCTACGTCCCCTACATTCACCTGCTGGTCGATTATCATTTCGGCTTCACCAAGCGCGCGCTGATCGGCGCGATCGTGTCGCTGTTCACGGCCAAGGTGCCGGTGTGGCTGGTATTCGCGCTTTCCGGGGCGGTCTGGCTCATTACGGCAGGCCTGTTCATCGAACTGTTCCGGCGGACGTTCGGATTCGACGACGAGCACATGCCACTGTTCGTGTTCATGGCGGGTTCGCCGTTCTTCCTGAAGAACTTCATGCACACGCTCGGGCATTTCGACATCTACGGCTGCGTCTTCGCGATTCTGCTGCTGTTGATCCCGGCGCGCTCCCTTGCATTCGTACTGCTCGCCGCGCTGGCGTCGATCGTCCTCGTCCTGATCCATCACATCCATCTCTTGATGTATGTACCGACCATCGCGGTCATCGTGCTGCTGCGCTATTACCTGGTGCGGGGTTTTGACCGGAGGAACGTCACCGTCGGCATCGCCGCGGCGCTGTGCGTCGGGCTGTTGTTCCTGGCGGCGCAATTTTTGGGAACGATGAAAGTGCCCGAAGCGGAGTTCGTGCGCTATCTGCAAAGCCGGATGGCCGATCCAAGCCGCACCAATCTCCTGAGTTTCAGCTACATCTGGTATCAGCCGCTTTCCAGGGAAATCTCGGACACCTGGGAGCGCATGCCGTCCAACATCCTCGGCATTCCCGTGTTTGCGCTGTTGATCTGGCTGCACGCCCCGCTCTGGAAATATTTTGCGAGTTCGATCCGGGCACTCGCCGAGGATCGGCATCGGCGGGTCGTCGTTGCCGCCCTCGTGATCGTGAGCGCGGCCTATCTGGTGATGTTTGCGATGGTGTTCGATTATTCCCGGTGGATCTCGAACTGGGCGGTCTGCATGTTCCTGATCCTGCACGCGGTCAAGGCGCTGCCCGTCTCGGACGCCGTGGCGCCGATCCCGGCGCGCGACCCGAAGACCACGGTTTTCGGCTGGATCGTGACGCTGATCCCACGCGTCGGAATCGTCAGGCCGTTCTAGAGTCTGGCGCGCCGGATCCGCACGTAGAGCGCGCCCTCGCCGCCATGGCCGATATGCGCCTCTTCAAAACCGACCACCAGCGCGCGGAATTCAGGAAGGCTCAGCCAGTGCGGCACCTGGCGGCGCAGCACGCCACGCTCCGATTCGGCGCCCAGTTTTCCCTTGCCGGTGATGACGAGGACGAATGTCAGGCCGTCATGGTGGGCGCGCTGCAGGAAGCCCGACAGCGCGTGATGGGCGCGGGTCTGGGTCATGCCGTGCAGGTCGAGCCGGGCGTCGATCTGCTTCTTGCCGCGCGACAATTGCGAACGCTCGCGGCGTCCCAAGGGAGCCAGCGGCGGGGCAGCCGGCGGCTCCGGTTTTGGCGGGCGCGGGATTTTGGCGGGCGGATGCGGCCGCGTTGACGCCGCAGGTTTTGGCGGCGCCGGAGCTTCGGCCGCCTCCGCCTTCGCGGCGCGAGGTTTTTTGCGCAGCGGCTTTATCTGTTTGGCCACGCTCTCCCACAACGCACGCTCTTCCTCGGTCAGGCTGCGCTTGCGGCGTGGCGGTGCCGGCAATTCCGGAATCGGGGAGGAACGTTTCATTGGCCGCGATGGTAACGATAATGGCGGCGGGGACGATGCACCTCGCGAACCGGGGCGGTAGCCGGCCTTGCCTCCGGCAGCGGTATGGTTTCGGTGGCAGCCGTCCGCGTGGTCGAAACTTGCGGCGCGGCGGCTGTGGTCGTGGCGGGCCCAGAGGTCTTCGCCGCACCGCCGGTCGTCGCGGAAATATCGGTAGGCTTCGCGCCGTTTTTCTGGTCTTTTAAGGGATCGGTCTGCGGGAACAGCTTTGCGATTTTCGCCGACGGCCGGGCGTCCGGCAGCGGCATCTTGCGGCCCCGCGCGGTCGGATCGAGGCTTTTCGGAATCAGGATGACGAAGCGCATATTGTTCTTCAGCCGGCCGGACACCTTTCCCGCATCCGCGCCGGCGCCGAAATAGAGATCGGCGCGTGCGGGCCCGACAATTGCCGATCCCGTATCCTGCGCGATCATCAGCCGGCGGAACGGCGTCTTCGACTGCTCCGATTCGATCGGCAACTCGCCTTCGATGAAGAACGGCGTGCCGTAGACATGCAGCGCCTTGTCGACCGCGATCGAGCGGCCCGGCGTCAGCGGGACGCCCTGGGCACCGACCGCCTCGTCCTTGTCGGAGAGCGGCACTTCGCGAAAGAACACGTAGGAACGGTTCTGCCGGCGCAGTTCGTTGGCGCCGTCGGGGTTCTGCTCCATCCATTCCCGGATCTTCTGCATCGACATCTGCTCTTTCGGGATGATGCCGCGGTCGATCAGGATGCGGCCGACCGCCGTATAGGGATAACCATTATGCGCGTCGTAATTGATGCGGACGGTCGAGCCGTCCTCGAGCCGGATCCGCGCCGAGCCCTGGATTTGTGCGAACAGAAGATCGGTTTGACTTTTCAGCCAGCAGATCTCGAGGCCGCGGCCGGCGATCGCGCCATCCTCGATCGCGGCGCGATCGTAATAGGGCACGAGCTTGCGGCGGCCGATCTTGCGGAACACCTCGCCCTTATTGGGCAGGCTGGGCGCATCCTGCTTGAAGCCGCGGACGAACAGGTTGGAGGGACGGCGATACACCGGCACGGTGTAGACATCGGTCTGCGTTCGGGAGCCGTCGAGGACCGGCTCGTAATAGCCGGTGACGAAGCCTTGATCCTCCCCAAGCCGCGAGATGCGCAAGGGCAGAAAATGCGCCTCGAAAAAAGCCTTGGCCCTGGCACCGTCGGAAAGTTCGGCGGCTCGCGCCGCCCGACAGGGATCGCGCAGCGAGCCGCCGAGTGCTTTTGCATCCGCCTTTACGTCCGCCCTGGCGTCGGTTTTGGGATCGGCCGCCGGATCGTGCTGCGCGGATATCGGCCTGCAGCTGATGCGAAACGCCTTGTAGGCCTGCAGATGGTCGTCGTCGTTCCAACCGGCGATGTCGGCCCAGGCTACCGGAGCGTATTGGCTGCCGCTGATCTGAAGCGGCCACTCGAGAGCAGGATAGGGCAGATGCCGGCGTGCGGACTCGGAGGTGTGCGCGGGATGCAGCTTGCGCGCGGCAATCGCCGCAAGGGGAGCCAGCGACAGCACAAGGGCGATGACACAAAACGCGATGGCGTATCGTTTGACGCCACGCGCGTTAGTGAGCGCTTCCCGTACCAACCAGCTTCCAGTTCGGATCGCGTGAAGTAGCGTCGCGGGCGAATGTCCAAACATCGGTGATATCGGTGACCTTATCCGGATTGCCGTCGACAATCGCGCCGGCCTTGTCGCGGGTGACCGAGATCATCTGCGACACGAAGCGGACCGTCAGCTGCGCCGACCTGTCGCGTGCTTCCGCGCCGACGAGCTCGGCCTTGTCGATCGACACGAAGCGGGTTTCGGTCTTCTGCTCGCGCTTCTCGCGATCCTTGATCACGGCCTCGAAACTGTCATAGACCTCGGACGACAACAGATCCTTCAACGCGCGGCGATCGCCATTGGCGAACGCCAGCACGATCATCTCGTAGGCGCTGCGCGCGCCTGAAAGGAAATGCCGCGGGTCGAACGAGGAATCCAGCGCGGCAATGGCGTCCAGCCCCTGGGCCAGCGGCGTACCGGTCTCGGCGAGGCCTTTCCAGCGGTCGGTCGGCGGCGTCACTTCCGCCGTGGGCGCCAGCGGCGCCTGGTCGATCACGGTGCCCGGTATCGGGACCACATTATTATTGTTGTCCGGCGCGCCCTGCACGACGTTGCGCGCCGTGCGGTCATAGGGCGGCCGTTCGCTTCCGGTGCGCTGTCCGAGGACATTGCGCAAACGCAGGAAGATGAAGACCGCCAGCGCCAGGAAGATGATGGTGTAAATATCCACGTCGCTTTTGCTTTCTGGTTCTCACGCCGGCAACGGGTCCGGCGGTAGAGCGTTCCCTTCTTGGGGAACGACAGTGACTGGGTCACGGATGGGTCAGCAGCATGTAGGCACGAAACTTGGCCCGGCCAATGGCGCGTTTTGGCATGAAAAGCCATGCCGATGGAAATCGGCCAAAGCCGGTACGCTCGCCGGTTTGCCACGAACCGATTAATAGCGCGTTTTGGCCCTGGGGGGAAACCCCGATCATGCCCGGAAATCGCGCATATTCAACAATTTAGGGTGCATTCCCGGCGCCAGGGACGGCTATTTGCCGCACAAGGTGACCAGCGGAGGCCCGGCCCGGCTGGTCTCACGCGATTGTCGTCCTTGTGGAGTAAGGCGGGGCTATGTTAGCCACTCGCCCCGTTAACAGCATTTTCCCAAGGCCCGAGCGAATTCAGACGCCAGACCGGTCACCGCTCGATCGAAAACGCTCCAGGAGAGATTTCCATGACCAACGGCAACGGCGCACCTCCCGAAGCGGCCCCTCCCCAGCTCAATGTGCTGGCGCAGTACACCAAGGACCTGTCGTTCGAGAACCCGAACGCCCCGAGTTCGCTGGCGCCGCAACAGCAGCAGCCGGCGATCAATATCCAGATCAATGTCAGCGCCAACAACATCGCCGAAAACGAGTACGAAGTGACGCTGTCCGTCGAAGGCAAGGCGGAGAACGCCGGCAAGGTGATGTTCAGCTTCGACCTCGCCTATGCCGGGGTATTCCGCATTTTGAACGTGCCGAAGGAAAACCTGCATCCGCTGGTCATGATCGAATGCCCGCGGCTGTTGTTCCCGTTCGCACGCGAGATCATTGCCACTTCCGTGCGCGACGGCGGCTTCCCGCCCTTGATGCTCGACCCCGTGGATTTTGTCGGCCTGTATCGCCAGAACATGGAACGGCAGGCTGCCGCTCAGGGTGGCGCGGGCCAGGCCTAGTCAGGCTTAAGGGCTCGGTGAGGCGCCCAAGAAGTCGTTCCAGATCGGCTTGTCGCCCAGCGTGGCGATAAAGGCGCGATGCGCCGCGCGATCTTCCTCCGAGATCCGCGGCTCCAGCGGCACCTCGCGTTGCCGCCGCGGCATTTCGCCATATCCGCCGCTGCGGGTCTCGCGCGTTTCGGCCGCCAGGATCAGTTGCGACTGCCGGGCCCCGATCAGGTCGATATAGACTTCGGCCAGAAGCTCGGCGTCCAGCAGCGCGCCGTGCTTGGTGCGGCGGGAATTGTCGATCGCATAGCGCGAGCAGAGATCGTCGAGCCGGTTCGAAACGCCGGGATGCTTGCGCCGCGCCAGCAACAGCGTATCGACCAGCCGGTCGCGCGCGATCACCGGCCGCTTGATGCGGTCGAGCTCGGCATTGATGAAGCTGATGTCGAACGAGGCGTTGTGGATCACCAGCGGCGCGTCGGCGATGAATTCCAGGAACTCGTCGACCACATGGGCGAATAACGGCTTGTCGGCGAGGAATTCCGTCGAAAGCCCGTGCACGGCAAAAGCCTCGGTCGGCATGTCGCGCTCGGGATTGATGTGGCGGTGAAAGATCTGGCCGGTCGGCATGCGGTTGATGATCTCGACACAGCCGATCTCGACCAGCCGGTCGCCGCGCAGCGGGTCGAGGCCGGTGGTTTCGGTATCGAGAACGATTTCGCGCATGGGATGACAGACCGGGTAAAAAGCGAATCAGGTTCGCCGCTGCGGCATCTTAGCAGCCTCGACCAGAATGTCCCGGATTCGAGCGCGCACCGGGTCGAGCCCGTGCGACGTATCCACCACGAAATCGGCGCGCTTGCGCTTCTCGGCGTCGGGCAGCTGGCGCGCCAGGATGGCATCCAGTTTTTCTTCGGTCATGTTGTCGCGCGCGAGAATTCTCTGGCGCTGATTTTCCGGCGTGGTCGTGACCACCACCACGGCATCGACGCGCTTCTCGCCGCCGGTTTCATACAGCAGCGGCACGTCGACCACCGCGACCGACGCGCCTGACCGCTCGGCGTCATCGAGGAATTTCTGCCGCGAGGCGCCCAGCATCGGATGGACGATCGCCTCCAGCCGCTTGATCGCGGCGGGATCATGCACCACCTGCGCCGACAGACACGCGCGATCGACCTTGCCGTTGACGGTCGTACCCGGGAATGCCGCTTCGATGGCCGGCACCGCCTCCCCTTCGTATAGTTGATGAACGGTCGCGTCGGCGTCGTAGACGCGAACGCCGGCCTCCGCAAACAGTTTTGCGGTGGTTGATTTCCCCATCCCGATCGAGCCGGTCAGCCCAAGAATGATCATCCAGCTCCCGCCATTGGCTGCCTCGTCCGGATTTCCTTTTACACCACGAGCAGCCGCTCGCTACGCAAAAACGCGAGCAGTGGCAACAGCGGCAGGCCGAGGATGGTGAAATGATCGCCTTCGATGCGCTCGAACAAATGCACCCCAAGCCCCTCAAGCTGATAGGCGCCGACGCTGGTGGTAACCGCCGCTCCGGCTGCATCGAGATAGGCGATAATTTCAGGCTCGCCAAGCTGCCGCATTGTCATTCGCGCGATGAAGACGCCTTCGAAC
>JBAUUA010001275.1:0-4331 GCA_049582465.1 Bradyrhizobium sp.
CTGAAATACATGCTCTATGGCGCTTCGCCGATTCCCGCAGCCCTGCTGAAGGAATGCATCGAGGTGTTCGGCTGCGGCTTCGTGCAGATGTACGGCATGACCGAGACCACCGGCACCATCGTGGCACTGCCGCCGGAAGATCATGTCGAGGGTTTGGAGCGGATGCGCTCGGCCGGCAAGGCGCTGCCCGGTGTTGAGCTCGCGATCCTCGACGTCAACGGCAACCGCTTGCCGCCGGGCGAAGTCGGCGAGATCGCCACCCGCTCCGGCTCCAACATGGCCGGTTACTGGAATTTGCCGGAAGCCACCGCGAGGACGCTCGGCAAGGACGGCTGGCTGCGCACCGGCGATGCCGGCTACATGGACAAGGACGGCTATCTCTACATCCACGACCGCATCAAGGACATGATCATTTCCGGCGGCGAGAACATCTACCCCGCCGAGGTCGAAAGCGCGATCTGCGACCATCCCGACGTCGCCGAGGTCGCTGTCATCGGCGTGCCCGACGACAAATGGGGCGAAGCCGTCAAGGCGATCGTGGTGATGAAGCAGGGCAAGAGCGCGACCGCCACTGACATCATCAACTTCACCCGGGAACGCATCGCCGGATTCAAGACACCGAAATCGGTGGAGTTCATCGAGGCCCTGCCGCGCAACCCCTCGGGCAAGATTTTGCGAAGGCACCTGCGCGATCCCTATTGGGAGGGGAAGGACCGGCAGGTGAATTAGACCATCATTGCGAGCGAAGCGAAGCAATCCAGCTAAATTGCTGGGGGAAGCTGGATTGCTTCGTCGCTGCGCTCCTCGCAATGACGGCTGCCTCAACTCAGCCGCGGCGCGCCGCCTCGATTGCCGCGACGTCTATTTTCCTCATTTTCATCATCGCATCAAACGCGCGCTTGGCTTCGTCGCCACCTGCCGCCATCGCTGCGGTCAGCACGCGCGGTGTAATTTGCCATGAAACGCCCCATCTATCTTTGCACCAGCCGCAGGCGCTCTCCTGGCCCCCATTGCCGACGATGGCGTCCCAATAGCGGTCGGTCTCAGCTTGATCGTCAGTGGCGATCTGGAACGAGAAGGCTTCGTTGTGTTTGAACGCGGGACCGCCGTTGAGACCGATACACGAAATGCCGGCAACATTGAATTCGACCGTTAGCACATCTCCCTTCTTACCGGAGGGGTAGTCACCCGGTGCACGGTGGACGGCACCCACAGTACTGTCAGGAAAGGTTTCGGCATAAAAACGAGCTGCGGCCTCAGCATGCCCATCGTACCATAGACAAATAGTGTTCTTTGCCATTGCATATCCTCTCACCTCGATCCAAGCCCTGATCGCGATCCACACCGTTCAAAATACGTGGATGCGTCGTCACATTCCGCTCATCGGCCTGACGTACATGACTTCAATTGATGATTGCGGAATTTGCAGATGCGGGTGATTTTCGAAGGCCTTCGCCGCCGCATCGTGGGATTCTGCCTCGACAAACGAACATAAAATAATGTCGTTTTTGGTGTCGGTAACGCCGCTTGCCGTGACGCGCTTGGTCTTGCCGCCCGCTTCTGTACTAATAATCATTTCAGCATGCTCGCCCATCCATTTCCCCCATGCTGCTTGCATTTTCTGTTCTTCAGCCTGCCGTGTCGAGGGATCGGTTTTCGCCCAATCCGCCATCACTGAGGCCGGGATGAGATACAGGACAAGAAACTTCTGTTTGGTTGCGTCAGCCATGGTTTTTCCTTCTGCACGGCGGGTTGGTCTAAGCCCTAAGGACGAAGTCACTTGAAGCTTGCCGACATCGGCCCAAGGTTTTTTTGTCACATCCAACGCGGCCATCAACGACCCGAGCATTTCAACATTCAAGCGCGTCAGTTCCGAAATGGGCGATTCGTGTTGGTTTGATAGAACATCGCGACTTCCGGTCTTCCGCGCAGCACCCGTACAAGGGCGGGAAGAACCCGCCCTCGTGAGCTGACAACCGAGGTGCAGCGCCGGTGTTTCCCGCCTTCACCACCGGCCTCGGGGCCGACCCCAACGGGCTGCGACAAAATAACCCGTCGGGCAGAATTTCCCTTTCATCATCGGGCAAATCACCTTCAGGTGTCCTCCCATCCCGTCCACGAGGAAGGGGCGTTGGCCATCGTCACCGAACGTTGGGATGGGATGCGGTGGACGCGGCGGCATCGTGCGCGCGATGGGATCGCAGGGCGGGATAAACTCCGTGAGCGCTTCCGAGGACGTGCCGACGGGCGGTGCCGAGGCGTACGGCGAAGTCGTGTGGTTCCGATACCTCAGTGGTCGGCATCAAGTCTTTCGGAGGCGCGAAAGCCCAACCGGGCCGGAGTGCCGGTTTCCGCAAGGCGACGGAGGCAGGAAAGCCCGATACTCCGGGAAGAGCGCGATATAAGTCGTAAAGCCATTGCGCAGGGAATGTCGGATCGCCTCCGCTGCCCTGTATGCTCGTGTGCGATTTTCTTTTTGCCCTTTGCACACGGGACCGCGGGTGCAGCGCGCATCCGGCGTTCCCTGCTCCCTCATTATTTCGAGGGACAACGAAACGCAAACCTCGGGCGCCTGCCGCCGCGAGAACGCGGACCTGTATCTGCTGCTTGAAAAGCGAGACGCGCTCTAATGCTTGCCCGCCCCCATATAGCCGAACAGAAATCCCGCGACCTTGCGCTTCTGGATTTCCTCGCTGCCTTCCGTGATGCGGTAACGGCGGTGGTGGCGGTAGATGTGCTCGAACGGCTTGTGCCGCGAATAGCCCATGCCGCCATGCACCTGCATGGCGCGGTCGGCGGCTTCGCAGCAGAGCCGGTTTGCCCAGAAATTGCACATCGAAACCCGGTCGGACAGCGTGTGCTCGACCTGCGCCTGGGTCAGCTGGTCCATCTCCCAGGCGGTCTTGCGGATCAAGAGCCTGAGCATCTCGGCCTGCGTCGCCAGTTCCACCAGCGGCCACTGGATCGCCTGGTTCTCGGCCAGCGCCTTGCCGAACGGCTTACGCTCACGGGCGTATTTGACGCTTTCGTTGATGCAGTAGACCGCAGCTCCCAGCGAACTCGCCGCCTGCCGGATGCGGTTCTCGTGAACAAAACATTGCGCCAGCGACAGCCCGCGGCCGATTTCGCCGAACAGCGCGTCGTCGGGCACGAACACGTCGGTAAAACTGACGCGCGGGTGATCGGTCGGCATATTGAAGGTCCACATATATTCCTCGACCTTCACGCCCTTTGTTTTGGCCGGCACCAGGAAGCAGGTGATGCCCCGGGCGTCGCCGTCATTGCCCGAGGTGCGCGCGAACAGCGCGCAATGGGTGGCGACATGCATGCCGGTGGTCCACATCTTCTCGCCGTTGATCACCCATCCCTTGACGCCGTCGCGCGTGGCCTCGACGGCGCGGGTTTCCATGTGGGTGGCGTCCGAGCCGTGATCGGGTTCGGTGAGGCCAAACGTGATGCGGAATTTGCCCGTGATCGAGCCCTCGATCATCGCCTTCTGGTCATCGCGGCCGTAGCGGTCGAGCATGGTGACCAGCGGCAGGTTGCCGACGATGGAATGTTCGTTCTGCAGATCGTTGTGCAGGCCAAGTCCTTTGGAAGCAAAATGCTCGCGGATGACCGCCATCCAGAGATTGGAGCCGTCCTTGCCGCCGTAGCGTTTCGGAATGGCAAAGCGCAAATGGCCGGCGCTGTCGGCGAGATTTTTCACGCGCCGCAGCAGCGCCTCCCATTCATGCCGCGGCAGTCCGCCATTGTCGAAATCGGTGCGCGCCCATTCGCGGCGATGATCGAAGAAGCGGATGTTGTCGTCGGCCTGCTCGATCGGCTTGATCTCGCGCGCGATGAAAAGATCAAGTTCGTCGAGATAGGCGACCAGATCGGCCGGCAGATTGAAATCCAAGGCGGTCTCTCCCGGAACTATCGTTCTTGTCGATTTGCGTTAAGGCGCTGCGGGGCGCCGAGGCTTGATCGATTAAGGTGAGAACGGAACACCAAGTCAAGCAATGCAATGGGGCCTGTGGCGCGCGGCGCCCTTGCGTAATTGGGTGGCGCCCAGCGCCGCGGCCACGCTAGTATCCTTGCCAACATTCCACGCCGCAGAAAAAAATCCACGGGAGCAAACATGGACCTGAAATTTTCGGTAGTAACGCGCAAGGGCCCGGTCACCATCGTGACGCTGTCGCGCCCGGAAGTGTACAACGCGCTGCATACGGATGCGCATTTCGAGCTGAACAGGGTGTTCGATGACTTCGCCGCCGATCCCGAGCAATGGGTCGCGATCGTTACCGGCGCCGGCGACAAGGCGTTCTGTGCCGGCAACGACCTGAAAT
>JBAUUA010001276.1:0-4201 GCA_049582465.1 Bradyrhizobium sp.
TTCTCGGATCGTTCGGCGCCATTGTCCTGACCGGGCTGACGCTCGACCTTTATGGCCAGATCGGCATGGTCGTGCTGATTGGCCTCGCGGCCAAGAACGGCATCCTGATCGTCGAGTTTGCCAAGGAGAAACGCGAGCATGGCGTTCCCTTGCTCGAAGCCGCGGCGGAGGGCGCGCGTCTGCGCTTCCGGCCCGTGATGATGACGTCGTTCGCCTTCATCCTGGGTCTCTATCCGCTGGTCGTGGCACAGGGTGCTTCCGAGCTGGCGCGACGCGGCGTCGGCACGCCGGTGTTCGGCGGCATGATCCTGGCATCGTTTGTCGGCATCTTCGCGATCCCACCGCTGTACGTGATGTTCCAGGCCATTCGCGAACGGCTGCGGCCCGGCGCGCGTCCCGCGACCGAGCGGCAGCCTGCTGCAACGCAAGCGCAACCGAAACCACCCGAACATATTGCCGCAGAATAATCGTCACTTTTTTTGGGAGAATGAAATGTTTGACTTCCCTCGTTTCGCAATCCTCGGTGCCGTTCTGACCGGGGCGGCGCTGATGCTGCCGGCCCGGGCCAACGCCATCGAGCTTTCAGGCGCCTGGGCAACGGAAGCGGATCTGTGCAGCCGCGTGTTCACCAAGAAGGGTAACCAGGTCGTGTTCGCCGAGCTGTCGGATCTGTTTGGCTCGGGCTTCATCATCGAGGGGAACAAGATCAGGGGGAAGAGCGCGCGATGCACGATCACGTCGAGAAAGCAGGACGGCGATAATCTGGATTTAGGTGCGGCCTGCGCGACGAGCATCATGAACCAGAACGTCCATTTCAGCCTGAAGGTCATCGACGATAACAACCTGAACAGGCTGTTCCCGGATATTTCGGGAATGACGCTGAAATATACCAGGTGCGCACTTTAGCGTTGATAGTTGTAGCGGCGCTGAAAGAGGGCGGCCGCCATGTCCGAAGTTTCCCGATATTCAGAAGTTGAGGCCTTGCGAGACGGGCGCCCGGTGGAAATCCGCGCGCTTCGGCCGGAGGACCGAGACGATCTCATCGCGGCGGTCCGCCGTATCGGTACGGATTCTCTCTACCGGCGTTTCTTCGCAGTCAAACGCGAGTTTAGCGAGCAGGAGACTTCCTACTTCGTCAACGTGGATTTTGTCAATCACGTCGCCCTGATCGCGGTGGTCGAGGAGGACGGCAAGCCGACGATCGCCGGCGGTGGGCGTTTTATCGTTGTCAGCCCGGGACAGGCCGAGGTCGCCTTCGCGGTCGTCGACGAATACCAGGGGCAAGGCATCGGCACGACGCTCATGCGCCATCTCGTTGCGATCGCGCGTCGGGCGGGCCTGCGGGAATTGATTGCAGATGTCCTGCCAGATAACAGGCAGATGTTGAACGTTTTCCAGAAGAGCGGCCTGCCGGTCAGCACCAGACGCGATTCCGGGAGCTTGCACATCACACTTCAGCTGATCTAGCTGGCCTCGCTGCGATTTATTGCACGAAGTGGCACCGGATTGATTTGCATCAATGCGATCGAGCGATCGAATTCTACGTTTTTACAATCCAGCTTCGCCCAAGCTGGGGGTATTGGTGCTCAAGACCGCCATAGAGCACCAAAGCTAGAGGCCGCCACCTCCCCTGTGACGGCCTCTACTTTGTGTGAAAATCGTTGACTGAGAAGAAGTCGACAGCGGGGCTGTTCAGCGATAATGCTGTCCGATCACCTCCGCAACACAGGCGGGACGCTTGCCTCCCTCGAGCTCTATCGTCACTTTGTATGTCACGCGTAGCGCGTCGGGCGGGACATCCTCCGCCTCCATCACGGCAACGCGCGCCCGCAGGCGCGAGCCGGCCGGGACCGGAGTGAGATAGCGGATTCTGTTGGCGCCATAGTTCAGCGTATTCGTCAGCCCTTTCACGCCGATGATCCCTCGGATGAACATCGGGATCAACGAGAGCGAGAGCAACCCATGCGCGATCGTGGTTCCGCCGGGCGACTCGCGTGCGGCACGTTCGGTGTCGACGTGAATCCATTGTTCGTCGCCAGTTGCTTCGCCAAACCGGTTGATGCGGTCCTGGGTGATCTCGATCCAGTCGCTGACGCCGACCTCGGTGCCGACGGCGGCCTTCAGTTCGTCGAAGTCGCTGAACACGCGCATCGTCGGCTCACTTTCGGGCTCGGCTCGCGAGTGAGCCGGGATACCGGCTCAAATCGCCATTTCCGGGACCTTGGAAGGGACGACAAGCTCGGCTTCGGTATTGGCGACGACGTCGGCGATGCTGACGCCGGGAGCGGTCTCCATCAACGTCGCGCGTCCGTCAGGGAATCCGATCACCGCCATATCGGTCACGACAAGGTCAATGGTCCTGACCGACGTCAGCGGCAGATTGCACTTCTTGACGATTTTCGACTTTCCCTTGGCAGCGTGCTGCATCGCGACGATCACGCGCTTGGCCCCGGTCACCAAGTCCATCGCCCCGCCCATCCCCGGGACCATCTTGCCAGGGATGGTCCAGTTGGCGAGTTGGCCCCCGCCATCGACCTGGAGTCCGCCCAGCACGGTCATATCGACATGGCCGCCCCGGATCAGACCGAACGACATGGCGCTGTCGAAGCAGCATGCGCCGGGAAGTGCGCTGATCGGGCGCCCGCCGGCGTCGGTCAGCAGCGGGTGTTCCATGCCCTGTTCCGGAATCGGCCCGGTGCCGATCAATCCATTCTCGGACTGAAAGAAAACCTTGAGGTCGGCGGGAACATAGTTCGCGATCAGGGTGGGAATGCCGATACCAAGATTGACGAGCATTCCCGAGCGCAGTTCCAGCGCGACACGGCGCGCGATAATTGTTTGTGCGTCCATTGTTTCACCCGTTGGCGATGAGATAGTCCACGAGCGGGCCGGGAGTCACGACATGGTCCGGCGCAATGACCCCGACGGGCACGATATTCTCCGCAGTGACGATGACGGTATCCGCCGCCATTGCCATCACCGGATTGAAGTTGCGGGCCGTCAGCGCATATTGAAGATTGCCGAGATAATCGGCCAGGAACGAATGGACCAAGGCAAAGTCGGCGTGCAATGCCGTCTCCAGCAGATAGGTCTTGCCGGCTACCTCGATCTTCTGCTTGCCCTGTTCGACTGACGTGCCGACGCCGGTCGGCGTCAGGATACCGCCCAGTCCGCAGCCGCCTGCGCGGATACGCTCAACAAGCGTTCCCTGCGGCACCAGATCGATCGCCATCTTCTGCGCCATCATTTGCTGTTGCGCCTCGGGATTGAGACCGATG
The DNA here is from genome assembly GCA_049582465.1 of Bradyrhizobium sp. Classification (GTDB taxonomy): domain Bacteria; phylum Pseudomonadota; class Alphaproteobacteria; order Rhizobiales; family Xanthobacteraceae; genus Bradyrhizobium. Next base: position 3,279 of record JBAUUA010001276.1, read on the forward strand.
TGGCTCGCGATCATGCGGGTTACCAGCCCCGCGTCGATCAGCTTGCCGATTCCCTTTCCCGGTAGCGCGGCGTCATTGGCGATGACAAAGAGATTGGATTTGCGCTGTCGTACCAGTTCGTCCAGGAGGCGTTCCGGTGTTCCGACAGCCATGAATCCGCCGATCATGACGCTGGCGCCGTCGGGGATCGTGGCGACTGCCTCTTCTACGGAAACGACCTTCACGATCGGGTTCTCCGTTAGCCTCAGCCAAAATACCCGAGCACCAATACGAAAGCGGCACGTTGATTTGCATCAAGCAACGAGGTGATGTGCGAGAGGTCGCACCGATTGCGCTGGCGAGAGCTATTTCGGCTCCGCACAAGACTGATCGCGGTGCACGCCGATGCCTTCGCGCATACCTTGCCATAGTTCACGTACCTGCGCGTGACGGCGCTCGACCGCCGCGTTGACGGCGTTGCGGACCGGCAGCAGCTGAGGACTCTTTGAGGAACAGGATGTCATTGGCAGCGGGGATTTTTCGTTCCCTATCCCGCTGACGCGCAAGGGCGCGGCGTGGCAGTTTGACACCGCCGCCGGCCGCCTCGAGATCCTGTATCGGCGCATCGGCCGCAACGACCTCAGCGCGATGCAGGCTTGCCTTGCCTATGTCGACGCGCAGAACGAGTATGCCGACAAGAATCGCGCCATTGCTGGCGGCGGGGCTGCGTACGCGCAGCACATCGTCAGCCATCCCGGCAAGAAGGACGGGCTTTACTGGCCGATGGCGCCAGGCGAGGAAGCAAGCCCGCTCGGCGAACTCGTTGCCCAAGCAACGAGCGAGGGCTATGCTATCGGCGGCGACCGCATCCCCTTCCACGGTTATTATTTCAAGATATTGACGCGCCGGGGACCAATGGCTGCTGGCGGTGAAGTGGACTATGT
>JBAUUA010001277.1:0-3471 GCA_049582465.1 Bradyrhizobium sp.
CAAGTAAACTTGGTGAGATCGAAAGATCGAGCGCTTTTGCAGTTTTGAGATTGAGCGATAGTTGGAACTTTGTCGGCGTTTGAACCGGCAGGTCGGATGGCTTCGAGCCCGATAGCAATCGGGCAACATAAGACGCAGCTTCCCGGAATTGCTGGTCCTGATCGAAGCCGTAACTGCATAACTCCCCGCTTTCGGCAGACTTGCGTGAAGCATAGACCGCAGGCAGTCGATAACGCGAAGCCATTTCCACGATGACTTGGCGGTGCACACCCGTAAACGCGTCGAACGCGACCAGTAAACCTCCGTCCGGACTGGAGGCAAATATTTGTATCGCACGCTCGATGTCCGCAGGGTTCTGGGCGGGAGCATCGGTTACACTCAAACCGGCCGTCCGCGCGGATTCCACGACGCGTTCCAGGAGTGACTGTGTGGCAACCCCGGTTTGCCGGCTTCGCAGATACAGCACGCGGGCGATGCGCGGCGACAGGTCCCGCAACAGGCTGAGCCGCTTGCCGACAAGCCCATACTCATAGGTGGTGAAACCCGTGATATTACCCACTGGATGTGAAAAGCTGCCGACGAGTGGCTCGACAATCGGGTCGGGAAGACTGACGAAAACGATGGGTATCGTTGTCGTCGCCTGATGGGCCGAAGGAACGGTTGCTCCCTTGGCCAAAATAACGTCCATCCCAAGAGACACCAATTCCTCGGCGTTGGCCTTCATTCGTTGACTGTCGACCGCGCCCCAACGCACGCTAAGGTCCAGATTACGGCCTTGAACCCATCCTAGTTTTGCAAACTCCGCGATGAAAGCTTGAACGCTGGCAACCTCCAGAGGGTCGGTTTCGGCAGTGCTCATCAATATGCCGACACGGCGCACCCGCTCCGGCTGCTGTGCACGGACCGCGAGGGGCCAAACAACGGTTGCGCCGCCGACAAGGCCGATAAACTGCCGCCTCTTCATTACCAATCCCGCCCCAATACTTTCAATCGGAGCGTAGGCAATTATCAACGCCGGTCCAAGCGGTCTAATGTCCGGTAAGGGTCCAATCTCGACCAAATTGGGCTGTCCGGGCCATGCCCGGTTTACCCCCGGTAGCGACCGGATCGCGGACATCACGGAACGGCAGGTTCGTGCCAATAGCGACCCACCGCCCGAAATGGATTTATTCTATCAGGCTTGCAGGGATTTCGAGACCAAGCGCTTTCGCCGTCCTCGCGTTGACACTTAGTACCAGTTTTGTGGGTGCCTGCACTGGCATTTCGGCCGGCTTCTCGCCGTTGAGGATGCGATTGACGTAGTTCGCAGCCTGTCGAAACATTTCATCTGCATACGCCTCATGGGGGCCGTAAGACATAAGACCACCAGCGAGGACAAAATCGCGCCAGGGATAGATTGCCGGGATATGCTGCTGAGCTATGAGCTGAACGATTTGATTTCGGCGTACGTAAGTGAGAGCGTCTGGGAGAAAAACCAAACCGCTCTTCCCTGGCGTGTTTCCGAGACCGACAATGGTGCGCTCAATATCCGCGCTGTTCGTGTGCGGCGTGACAATTGTCTTGACGGCTAGGGATGGTGCAGCGCTTTCGATGGCCCGCAAGAACGACCCAGAGTTATTACCCGGCTCAGGATTAAAGATGACGCCCGCGTCTTGAATTGATGGCGCGAGTTGCTTCAAAAAGGACAGCCACTTGCTGCCCAGCGATGGTTCGAACGGCGTAAGGCCAGTGACGCTGTGGCCGGGGCGCGCCAAACTATCTACATATCCCACTCCAACAGGATCGCTGACATTGATGAATACGACTGGAATACTTGTAGCCTCATGATGCAGCGCGGCCATTGCTGTATTCGTAATTGCTACAATGACAGCCGGTCGCATCCCAATCAGCTCTCTCGCGCTGGCCCGCGTTTGATCGGTATCTCCACCCGAAAAACGATATTGGATTTCCGTCTTGGCGCCGAACGCCGAGCCACGCTCGTCCTGCAACAACTTCGGGAACGCGGACATGAACGACTTGGCGAAAGGACTTTCGGCCTTATCGGCGAACAGCACCCCGATCAGAGGAACTTGCGCTGGCTGGTCCGCCCGAATGGATAGCGGCCAAGCGGCCGTTCCGACGGCCATCGTTGTGATGAAATCGCGCCGCCTCATGTCGTCTGCTCAATGCTCCGAGTGGGTGAGAGCATATTGAACTAAGGCGAACATTAAAAGAGAGTTTGACACTGGAAACCAAGCGTTCCGAGGACCGCTCCGGGTCAAAAGGCGAAATGCTCGCTGCGAGCAGATGTTTTCCGCCTTGCCTCCAACAACGGAGATCGCTCTACACGCCAGACATGCCGTCTCATTCAATCACCTTGTCGGCGCGGGCGAGCAGTGCCGGTGGCACGGTGAGACCCAGTGCCTTGGCGGTCTTGAGGTTGATTGCTAACTCGTACCTAGTCGGCTGCTGGACCGGAAGATCGGCTGGCATGGTACCTTTGAGGATTTTGTCCACATAGCGCGCGATCTCGTGGCCTCGCTCCGTCAGATTCGCGCTATATGACATCAGGATTCCCGCCTGCACTGCGGATTTTTGGGTGGAGAGAGATGGCAGCCGGTATTTTAGCGCCAGACCGACCGTCAGCTTGTCCGAGAGGCTGGCCTGGATCATGACGGCATCCGCTCGCGCGCGGGCGATTGCTGCGAAGGCGCCATCCAACTCGCCGCTGCTGCGAACGATGATCTGATGGACTTCAAGGCGCACCTTGGGGGCGGCCTGCTGGATGTCATCGAGAAAGGGCTTCATGAACGGATCATTGGCATTGCCCAGAACGCCCACGCGGCGCGCCCCTGGCACCATCTCGGGGATCAATTCGAGGCTCTTGGCCGCCAGCTCGGCAGCGGCCCCGGACAATCCGGTGAGATTGCCGTCCGGCCGCGCAAGGTTGCTGATCAGCCCCGTGGCGATTGGATCGCCTGCCATCATGACTATGGGAATGTCGCGCGTGGCGTTCTTCGCCGCATAGACGGCCGGGGTCTGAATCGCGACGATGACGTCGACTTGGCTGCGAACCAATTCCGCCGCCAGTTCGGGGAGACGAGCGACTTGGCTTTGCGCCGACCGGACCTCAAACTGGATATTCTTCCCCTCGACATAACCAAGATCGCGGAGCGCCTCGCGAAATGGCCCCATGGGTTCGGGGCCACTGATGAGAAGCACGCCGATGCGCGGCACCTTTGTCGGCTGCTGCGCGCGCGCCGCAAGCGGCCACGCCGCCACCGTGCCGCCTACTAAGAACGTGATGAAATCGCGCCGTCGCATGTCTAACCCCAAGCTCAGGGGACGCCATCCTAGCGGCTCAAACGAGTACTTTGATAGGGGCTGAACTTGCATCAAAACCGTTGCCGCAAGAGCCAATCTCGCTGATGTAGAGGCGATGAAGATTGGTCGTCGCAGTAATACCGCTCGCCTCAGCGAGGATCCATGCCC
>JBAUUA010001278.1:0-1894 GCA_049582465.1 Bradyrhizobium sp.
ACAGGATAGCGATAGAGGCTTTCGATCTGGGCGGGCGGGATGGAGACCATGCGACTTCTTAAGAGATTCCGCGGCCAAGCGCCACCGCACACGAATTTGTGATTTAGCCTCTTCCGTTTCGCCAAACCCCTTCCCACATTTGCCCCAAGCCGGCGCAAGCGTCGGCGACGACCGCGGCCGGTTGAGGAATGTCAATGCGGCCCCGCGGAAACCCAATGAAGATGCTGTTTCCGTGCCTTAGGGGCGGAGCAGCAGGCTGAGGGACATACGATGAATATTGAAAAATACACCGAGCGCGCGCGCGGTTTTATCCAGTCGGCGCAGTCACTGGCGGTGCGCGAAGGCCATCAGCAGTTTTCGTCGCTGCAGATGCTGAAAGTGCTGCTGGACGACAGCGAGGGCCTCGCCGGCGGGCTGATCGACCGGTCCGGCGGCAATTCCCGCGCGATCCTGAAGGCCACGGAAGACGCGCTCAACAAGCTGCCGAAGGTTTCCGGAAGCGGCGCCGGACAGGTCTATCTCGCGCCGGAATTGGCGCGCGCGTTCGATGCCGCTGAAAAGGCCGCCGAGAAGGCCGGCGACAGCTTTGTCACCGTCGAGCGGCTGCTGCTGGGCCTGACGCTGGACAAGGACAGCGAAGCCGGCGGGATCCTGCGAAAGGGCGGCGTCACGCCGCAGAATTTGAACGCCGCGATCGAAGCCCTGCGCAAGGGCCGCACCGCCGACAGCGCGACGGCCGAAAATGCCTACGACGCGCTGAAGAAATACGCGCGCGACCTGACCCAGGCGGCGCGCGAAGGCAAGCTCGATCCGGTGATCGGGCGCGACGAGGAAATCCGCCGCACGATTCAGGTGCTGTCCCGCCGCACCAAGAACAATCCCGTCCTGATCGGCGAGCCCGGCGTCGGCAAGACCGCGATCGTCGAAGGCCTTGCCTTGCGGATTCTCAACGGCGACGTGCCGGAGAGCCTCAAGGACAAGAAACTGCTGTCGCTCGACATGGGCTCGCTGATCGCGGGCGCGAAATATCGCGGCGAATTCGAGGAGCGGCTGAAAGCCGTACTCCAGGAAGTCACCGCGGCCGAGGGCGGCATCATCCTGTTCATCGACGAGATGCACACGCTGATCGGCGCCGGCAAGGGCGACGGCGCCATGGATGCGTCCAACCTTCTGAAGCCCGCGCTGGCGCGCGGCGAACTGCACTGCATCGGCGCGACCACGCTGGATGAATATCGCAAGCACGTCGAAAAGGACGCGGCGCTGGCGCGGCGGTTCCAGCCGATCTTCGTCTCCGAGCCGACCGTCGAAGACACCATCTCGATCCTGCGCGGCCTGAAGGACAAATACGAACAGCACCACGGCGTCCGCATCACCGATTCCGCACTGGTCGCGGCAACGACGCTGTCGAACCGCTACATCACCGACCGCTTCCTGCCCGACAAGGCGATCGACCTGATGGACGAAGCCGCGGCGCGGCTGAAGATGCAGGTCGATTCCAAGCCGGAAGAACTGGATTCGATGGACCGGGAAATCGTCCGGCTCAAGATCGAGCAGGAAGCCCTGAAAAAGGAAAGCGACGCTGGCTCGAAGAGCCGCCTACAGACGCTCGAGAAGGAACTCGCCGACCTCGAGGAGAAGTCGGCCGCGCTGACCTCGCGCTGGAGCGCGGAGAAGAACAAGCTGTCGAATGCGCAGAAGATCAAGAGCGAGCTCGACGCGCTTCGCATCGAGCTCGCCAATGCGCAGCGGCGCGGCGAATATCAGCGCGCCGGCGAACTGGCCTATGGCCGGATCCCGGAGCTGGAAAAGCGGCTCGCCGACATCGAGGCCAAGGAAAACGCCGGCGAGATGATGGAAGAGGCGGTCACCGCCAATCACATCGCGCAGGTGGTGT
>JBAUUA010001279.1:0-1605 GCA_049582465.1 Bradyrhizobium sp.
GTCTCGGTCAGCATCGCATACAATCCCGGCTGCTTCAAAGCAGCGCGGCCTTGCATCAGGTAATTCTACGTAGGGAGGGCTTAGCTTCGTAAGGGAACTCTAAGGGGTTTCACCTTACCGTGATGGCAATAGTTTCGCCAACCACCCCGCGCCATCCCGGAGACATCCCGTGAAGCTGACCAATCTGACGATCACTCCCAAGCTCGGTATCTTGTTGGGGGTGACCTTGTTCGGCCTTTGCATTGCCGGCGCGCTCGCCGGCTATTTGATGCAGCGGGAGATGCTGGCTGCCCGGATCGATCAGGCCCACGCCATCGTCGATATGGCGCGCAACATGGCCGCAGGGTTGCAGAAAGAGGTCGAGGCCGGGAAGCTCACCAAGGAAGCCGCGCTCGCCGAATTTGGCCGCCGCGCCAACGAGATGACCTATGACAAGGGCGCCGGCTACCTGTTCGGCACGTCCTATGACGGCATCACCGTGCTGGCGCCAGATCCCAAGCAGATCGGGACCAATCGCATGGAGGTGGTCACCAACGGCCGAAAGCTCTCCCATGAATTGATGGACGGCGTGAAAGCCGATGGCGAAGTCCTGCTGACCTATGAGTACGTCAAGCCCGGCGAGGAGAAGCCGATCCGCAAGATCGGCTATGCCGTCAATGTTCCCGGCTTCAATATGTATCTCGGCACCGGCGCCTATCTCGACGACCTCGATGCCAAGCTGAAGCCGATCGAGTGGCTGCTGGGGCTGGCGATCCTCGGCATCGCGATCGTCTCGGGCAGCATCGCCTGGCTGATCGGCCGCAGCATCAGCATTCCGCTCGGCCAGCTCGGCGCCCGCATGAAGGCGCTCGCCAATGGCGAACTGGAAGGCGACATCCCCGGCATCGGCCGCGGCGATGAGGTCGGCGCGATGGCCGCCACCGTCCAGATCTTCAAGGATAACGCCGTGCGCATTCGCGGGATGGAGAAGGCGGAAGCCGAGACCCAGCAGCGGGCCGCCGCCGAGCGCCGCGCGGCCATGGAAAGCCTCGCCAACGATTTCGAGCGCAGCGTCAACGGCATCGTCCGCTCGGTGTCGACGGCTGCCGCCGGCATGCAGAGCACGGCGCAATCCATGACGGCCACCGCGAGCGACGCCAGCGCGCGTGCTGCCACCGTCGGATCTGCCTCCGAGAGCGCTTCCAACAATGTCGGCACGGTTGCTGCCGCCGCGGAAGAACTGTCGAGCTCGGTCACTGAAATCTCCCGCCAGGTGACCCGCTCCAGCGAGATCGCCTCTAAGGCGGTGGGTGACGCCGAGCGCACCAACGCCACCGTGCAGGTGCTGTCGACCGGCGCCGAGAAGATCGGCGAAGTGGTCAAACTGATCCACTCGATCGCGGCGCAGACCAACCTTCTGGCGCTAAACGCGACCATCGAGGCGGCGCGCGCCGGTGAATCCGGCCGCGGCTTTGCGGTGGTTGCTTCCGAAGTGAAGGCGCTGGCCAACCAGACCGCCAAGGCCACCGAAGAAATCTCCGCCCAGGTCGCGGCGATGCAGTCCTCGACCAGCGATGCGGTGGCCGCGATCAGCGGCATCACCCAGACCATCGCCCAGATGAGCGA
>JBAUUA010001280.1:0-1544 GCA_049582465.1 Bradyrhizobium sp.
AGAAATACCAGCGCGAGAAGACCCGCGCCGAGGAAGCCAACCAGACCAAGTCGAAATTCCTCGCCAATATGAGCCACGAGCTGCGAACGCCGCTCAACGCCATCATCGGCTTCTCCGAGATCATGGAGAGCGGCATGTTCGGCGCGCTCGGCTCGGAGAAATACCAGGAATATTGCCACGACATCCTGACCAGCGGTCACTACCTGCTCGAAGTCATCAACGACATCCTGGATATGTCGAAGATCGAAGCCGGACGGATGAAGCTTGACCTGGAACAGCTCGATTTGTCGAAGACGCTCGCGGAATCGCTCCGTGTGGTGTCCGGACGCGCCGATGACAAGAAGCTGCAGCTCGAAGCCGATATCGAAGGCAGCATCGAGGTGGTGGCCGATCGCCGCGCGATCAAGCAGATCATCGTCAACCTGTTGTCCAATGCCGTCAAATTCACCCCCGACGGCGGCAAGGTGGTGGTCCGCAGCCGCGTGCGCGACGATTCCATTCTGCTGCTGATCGCCGACACCGGCATCGGCATCGCGCCGCACTCGCTGGTGCGGCTCGGCCGGCCCTTCGAACAGGTCGAGAGCCAGCTCACCAAGACCTATCACGGCTCGGGACTGGGGCTGGCGATCGCGCGATCGCTGACCAATCTGCATGGCGGATCGATGCGGCTGCGCTCGAAACTCGGTGCGGGTACCGTCGTCTGCGTGTCGCTGCCGCGCGACGCGCGCAAGGCCACGGCGAAGATATCGGCGGCCGCCTGAAGTCCAACGTTCATAATCCGATATTTCGGCAGAGCGGTGTGCCCTCAGGTCTCCAGCGTCGGCGTGACTTCGCGCGCGATCTGCACCAGGGCGGCGATCAGCGGCGTCATCGGATCGCGCTGCGGAACGACCAGGCCGATGCTGTAATTGACCTCGGGATCGACGATGGGAATGCTGCGCACGGTATCCGCCAGCCCCAGCGTTTCCGCGAGCTTGGCCGGCATCACGCTGGCCCAGCGCCCGGTCTTCACATGGGTGTAGAGAACGAGCAGCGAGTTCGACGTCAGCGTCGGCGTTGCCTCGGCCCCGACCGAGCGCAGCGCGCGATCGATGATGCGCCGGTTCTGCATGTCCGGCGTCAGCAGGCACAGCGGCACCTGCCCTACTTCCTTCCAGGTGACGACATCGCGATCGCCGAACATGGCGTCGGGCGCCGTCAGCAGCCGATAGCTCTCGTTATAGAGCGGAATGGTGCGCACCCTGCCGATCGGCTCGTTCTCGATATAGGTCAGGCCGGCATCGACCTCGAGATTTTCCAAAAGGCCCAGCACGTCGGCGGAGGTGCAGGACTGGATGCGAAAGCGCACGTCGGGATAACGCGCGCGGAACGGGGTGGTCAGCGACGCCACCATGCCGAGCACGGTGGGGATCGCCGCGATCCGGATCTCGCCCGACAGCTTGTCCTTCAGGCTGTTGATTTCCTGCTTCATGGCGCGAGCGTCGCCGACGATGCGGCGCGCCCAGTCCAGCGTGCGCTCGCCCTCCGGCGTAAAGCCCTGAAAC
>JBAUUA010001281.1:0-9817 GCA_049582465.1 Bradyrhizobium sp.
AGTTGCGTGCCTTCCTCGATGCCGAGGCGCTGCGACAGCGATCCGGCCGCCACATTCCGCACCACCACCTCCAGCGGCACGATCTCGACCTCGCGAATCAGCTGTTCGCGCATGTTGAGGCGGCGGATGAAATGGGTCGGCACCCCGATGTCGTTGAGGTGTTGAAACAGGTACTCCGAAATCCGGTTGTTGAGGACGCCCTTGCCCTCGATCACCTGGTGTTTCTTGGCATTGAACGCGGTCGCGTCGTCCTTGAAGTGCTGGATCAGGGTACCCGGCTCCGGTCCTTCGTAAAGGACCTTGGCCTTGCCTTCATAAATGCGGCGCCGGCGGCTCATTGGGATGTACCGTGTGTTGTTGAAATCCATGAATTTGGTGTGCTCCGGATGACCTAGGGTTGCGACCCACGACGGAGCTGCCGTGAAGGCCTGGGACGGGAAACAGAACGAGAACCGGGGCCTGGAATCCAACCTATCTGATTGGCCTACCCAGCACAATCGATCCGGTCCCCCGGGAGCCTAGTTTTACCGTGCTGCCTGCGGCTTCGAGGCTGTTGTTTTAACCATTTGCTCCCGTTATCTAAGCGCGCAGCAAGGCTGCCGCAACGAGGCGGCCATCACCATTTCGGCTGAGGGATCGGAACCCAGAAAATGACCACTTTCGACAAGCGCGAGGAAGGTTTCGAGAAGAAGTTCGCGATCGACGAGGAGCAGAAATTCAAGGCCGAAGCCCGCCGCAACAGGCTGCTCGGGCTGTGGGTGGCGGAAAAGCTGGGCCTGTCCGAGGAAGCCGCCAGCACCTACGCCAAGGAGGTCGTCGCCGCCGAGTTCCAGGAAGCCGGCGACGCCGATGTGGTCCGCAAGGTCATGGGCGACCTCAAGGCCAAGGGCGTTGCCGTCAGCGAACAGCAGCTGCAGGCGAAGATGGGCGAGCTGACGGCGCAGGCCGTCGCCGAGGTGAAGGCGGGAAAGTGACGCGCAACCGTCGTTGCTCCGTCATTCCGGATGCCGCGCAGCGGCGATCCGGAATCCCGAGGTAATGAAAAACAACTGCGAGATTCCGGGTTCGCGCTTCGCGCGCCCGGAATGACCGGCTTTATCCTTCCTTGAAGCCGTATTCCGGCACGTTGCCGCTGGCGCCGTAATATTTGTACGGCAGGAATTTGCCCGACATCGTGATCTTGACGCGGTCGCCCTTGGGATTGGGCAGGCGCTCCATCACCATGTCGAAATCGATCGCCGACATGATGCCGTCGCCATATTCCTCCTCGATCAGCGCCTTCCAGGCCGGACCGTTCACCATCACCAGTTCGTAGAAGCGATAGATCAGGGGATCGGTCGGCGGCATCGGCGTGCCCTCCCCTCGCATCGGCACCTCGTTCAGCATCGCTACTTCCGATTTGGACAGCCCGAACAGCTCGCCGGCATTGGCGGCCTGCGGCTTGGTCAGTTTCATCTGGCCGAGGATGGCGCCGACGATCAGCACCTCCGAATAGCCGCCGATCTTTTCGCAGATGTGCTTCCAGCTCCAGCCCTTCTCGCGCTTGATGTCGAGCAGCTTTTCGGTGAGGTCGGATCGTTTCATGGCTCGTCTCCCTTGCATTCGTCACGCCCGGCCTCGCGCCGGGCATCCACGTCTTGATGGTCAGTCTATGAAGACGTGGATGGCCGGGACAAGCCCGGCCATGACGTCTGCTTTGTTTCCTCTGATACCGATGCGATCACCAGTTCCGGCTTGCCGATCCGCACCAGCGGCACGTTGCGCGGATCGTGAGCGGGCACCGCGGCGGCAAAATTCTTGCTGCGGCTGACCAGGAAATCGACGATATGGTTGCGCAGCGCGTAGTAAAGCGGGTGCCGGTGCAGATCGGTGCGGCCGCGATCCTTCGGCAGCGGATTTTCCACGATCTCGGCCAGCACGGCGCCGGGGCCGTTGGTCATCAGGAAGATCCTGTCGGCGAGATAGATCGCCTCGTCGACGTCGTGGGTGATCATGAATGCGGTCTGCCCGGTCTCCAGGCAAATGCGGCGCACCTCGTCCTGCAGCGTGCCGCGCGTCAGCGCATCCAGCGCCGAGAACGGCTCGTCCATCAGCATGATTTTCGGAGTGATCGAGAGCGCGCGCGCGATGCCGACGCGCTGCTTCATGCCGCCGGACAATTCCGATGGCCGCTTGTGCTCGGCGCCAGTGAGGCCCACCAGATCGATGAAGGTTTGCGCATGCGCCTTGACCCTAGCGCGGTCCCAGTCGCGCCATTTCGAGGTCACGGCATAGGCGACATTGCCGAGCACGGTGCGCCACGGCAACAGCGCATGGCTCTGGAAGATCACGGCGCGGTCGAGGCTGGTGCCTTCGATGGCCTGCCCGTCCACGATCACCGTGCCCTCGCTCGGCTGGTCGAGGCCGGCGAGAATGTTCAACACCGTGGTCTTGCCGCAGCCGGAATGGCCGATCACGCAGCCGAACTCGCCGCGCGGCATTGACAGCCAGAGATTTTCGAACACGGCGATCTCGCCGCCATCAGCGCCCGGATAGCGCTTTGCGATGCCCTCGATGGAGATGAATTTGTCGGTCATCGCCTCATTCCGGGAACGTGACCATGTGCGTAAAGCGCGCGAGGATCTGGTCGAGCAACATGCCGACGAGGCCGATCAGGAAAATCGCGATGATGACGTTGGTGATCGAGAGGTTGTTCCACTCGTTCCAGACGAAATAGCCGATGCCGGTGCCGCCGACCAGCATCTCGGCGGCGACAATCACGAGCCAGGCAATGCCGATCGAGATCCTCATGCCCGTCAGAATCGTCGGCGCCGCCGCCGGCAGGATCACTGTGAAGGCGCGCCTGATGGTGCCGACCTCCAGCGTTCGCGCGACGTTGATCCATTCCTTGCGCACCGCGGCGACCCCGAACGCGGTGTTGAGCAGCATCGGCCACACCGAGCAGATGAAGATGACAAAGATCGCCGACAGCCCGGAATCCTTGATGGTGTAGAGCGCGAGCGGCATCCAGGCCAGCGGCGAGATCGGTTTCAAAATCTGGATGAACGGATCAAGCGCCTTGTTGATCAGGGGCGACATCCCGATCAGGAAGCCGAGCGGGATCGCGACGATCACGGCGAGAAGATAGCCCAGTCCCACGCGTGCGATGGAATAGCCGAGCTGGATGCCGAGGCCCTTGTCGTTGGGGCCGTTGTCGTAGAACGGCCACTTGAGGTGCTCCCACAATTTGGCGCCGACATCGAGCGGACCCGGCATCACCGACTTTCCTTGCGTCGCCGTCAGGCCCATCAGCTTGGCGTATTCCGGGCTCATCGTGGCGGTGGCGCTGGTGCCGCGCGTGGCGAGATGCCAGATGCCGATGAAGGCCAGGAACAGCGCGACCGACACGATCGCCGCGCGAAAGCGGAGCGAGGCGGTCATGAACTACGGCCTCCCAACGAGTCGTCCCGGCGAAAGCCGGGACCCATACGCCGTGACGTTTCGTTCGGCAAAGTGGGAGAGACCTTCTTCATCAAACGATGCCGGTGGTTATGGGTCCCAGCTTTCGCTGGGACGACGGGTGTACATGTGGCACCACCTCACCCCTCACGACGCCTTCCTGATCTTGAAGCTGTTGACGTAGTCCTCGGGCTTGCCCGGATCGAACGTCTTGCCCATCACCGCGAACGACTTGTAGGACATCGCCGGCGGGGTCAGTCCCATATCGGCCATCACCTTGGCCGTGTCGGTGGCGAGATAGACCTGTTCGGCGACCGCCTTGTAATCGACATCGCCCTTGATCTGGCCCCAGCGCTTCATCTGGGTAAGCATCCAGACCGCGAAGGATTGCCAGGGGAACGGATCGAAATCGACGCGCTTGGCGTCGGTCTTCACCCCGCCGAGGCCGTCGGCGTAGGTCCCGGTCAGGACCTGCTCCAGCACGGTGACCGGCGCATTGATGTAGTTCGCGGGCGCGATGGCCTCCGCGATCTCTTTGCGGTGCTCGGCCTTGGAGGCATAGGCGGTGGCGTCGACGATCGCGCGCGTCAGCGCGGCAAAGCTGTTCGGCGATGTCGTGATGAATTCGCGGCTCGCCGCGAAGGTGCAGCAGGGATGGCCGTCCCAGATTTCCTTGGACAGCATGTGCATGAAGCCGACGCCGTCATAGATCGCGCGCTGGCAGATATTATCGGGCGCGAGGAAGCCGTCGATGTTCTCGGCGCGCAGATTGGCGACCATTTCCGGCGGCGGCACCGAGCGCAGTTGCACATCGGTGTCGGGATCGATGCCATTCTCGGCGAGATAATAGCGCAGCAGGTAATTGTGCATCGAGTAGTCGAAGGGAATGGCGAACTTCATGCCTTTCCAGTCCTTCGGGTCGCGCTTGTCCTTGTGCTTGATCGCGAGCGTAATGCCCTGCCCGTTGATGTTCTCGATCGCGGGCACCGTGAACGGAACCGCATTTGCACCCAGCCCGAGTGAAATCGCGATCGGCATCGGCGCCAGCATATGCGCCGCGTCGTATTCCTTGTTCAGGGTCTTGTCGCGGATCACCGCCCAGCCGGCGGTCTTCACCACCTCGACGTTGAGGCCGTGCTTGGCATAGAAGCCGAGCGGGGCCGCCATGATGATCGGCGTCGCACAGGTGATCGGAATGAAGCCGACCTTCAGGTCCTTCTTCTCAGGTACGCCCGCGTCGGCAAAGGCCTCGGTCGCGGTCTTGATCGGGAAGAACTGTGAGATGGCGGCGAGCGCGGTCGACGCGCCGACCGATTTCAGGAAGGCCCGGCGGGCCATGTCATTTGGAAACATCTGGCGCATGACCGCAGAGGCCACGACGCCTTCGTAACGCTTCTCCTCTGAAGGCGCGGGTTCGCAACGCAGCGCCGGCGCCGCAGAGTCATGCTCTTCGGCGGAGCGATGCTCGCCGCAGACGCAGCCCCCTCGCGACAGACCTCGGTCAGCGTCAAACGGATCGTCGAAGGTGGACATGCCCCATTCCTCTATCTGTGCCGGAATAACTTCGGCGTTTCACCGCCCGGCCGTCCGAAGGCGGCCGGGCGATGAAAAAACATGCACGTTCTATGCCGCTTTGCTCGTCAACTTGGTGTCGACGGGCAGGCCTTCCTCGATCGGCAGCGAGGGATCGCGCGACCATTCGTTCCAGGATCCGAAATACATCCGCACATCCTTCACGCCGGCGTTCTTCAGCGCGAGGAAGGTGTTGGACGCGCGCGCCCCCTTGAAGCAATAGAGGTAGACCGGGGTGTTCTGGCTGATGCCGACGGTCGCGCATTCCGCCAGGATTTCGTCCTTGGACTTGAAGCGCGGCCCTTCCGCGGTCGGCTTCATCATGCGGTACCATTCGAGCCAGACGGCACCGGGGATGCGGCCCTTGCGCGGGCAATAATCCTTGCCGTAGGGCGAGGAGCTTTCGCCGATCCATTCGTCGACATCGCGCACGTCGAGCAGCGCGATGCCGGGCTTGCCGACCGCTGCCAGCATGGTCTTGGCGTCGATCAGGATGTCGCCGGCTTCGGGCACAATGGCGAACGATGCCGCCGCCGGCTTCGGCACGGCCGTGGTGACCGGCAGGCCCGCGGCGGCCCAGGCGTCGAAGCCGCCATGCAGCACCCTGACCTTGGGATAGCCGAGCATGGTGAGGAGATAATAGCCGCGGCAGGACTGGCCGAAGCCGGAATTCATCGACTGCTCGTAAATGACGGCGGTTTCCTTGCCCGACAGTCCGGCCTTGCCGAACGCGTCGGCGAATTTCGTCTTCAGCTCCTGCATGCCCTCCGGCGTCGAGGTGGCGAGATAGGTGAAGATCTCGTGCACATTGACCGCGTTCGGGAGGTGGCCGGCGGCATAGGCGTCGGGGTTTCGCGTGTCGATGATCACGCAAGGTTCTTTCGAGGTGAGATCGGCGAGTTCGCTGGCAGAAATCAGAACGTCCGTCATGGCAGGCCTCTCCTGTTGTGGTTGATGGGCTAGGGTCGATCCGGGGTCCGCTAAAAAACTCACATGTCGGCCAGCATCTTCCGCAATTGCTTGGTGGCCGGCGTGACAATGGCGACGAAGTAGGCCTCGCGCAGCCTGCGCTGCGCGCGATGGCTCATCAGGTAACCGCGCGCGCCGCAATGAAGCATCGCCGCATGCGCGGCGGCGACGCTGGCATCGCCGGCCTCGAGGCGAAGCTCGACGACCGTGCGCCAGTAATCGCCGTCCGTGTTGTAGGGTTCGCGCGCCAGTTCCATGGTTTCCGCTTCGAGCCCGGACAGCACTTGCTCGAAGTCGGTCGGCCGTTGCGGCAGGAAGCGGTTGACATGGCCGAGCGAGCCGTCGACTTCCTTCATGATCGCGACGCAGTCCCTGATCAGGCCGATCGCCATGCCGGCCTGCAACAGGATGAATCCGGCGCGGATCTTCTTCACGAACGGGCCGGCTTGCTCCGCCAGGATCAGGGCGTCAGGAACGAACACGTCGCGGAACTGCACGCCATAGGTGCCAGTGCCGTCCATCGCCAGGAACGGCTTGCACGGCTGCAGCGTGACCCCGGGATCGGCGCAATCGGCGAGAAACATCACGATCTCGCCGGGCTTCTCCTCGACCTCGAAGATCGTGCCAAAGAAATGGTCGCGGCCGAGATTTGACACCCAGGGCAGCGCGCCGCGCACGACATAGCCGCCCTCGACTTTGCGGCCCCTCAATTTCAGCTTCTCGATGCCGAAGAAGCTCTTCATCGGATTGGAAAGCCCGGTACCGCCGAGCACCCTGCCCGCGGCGACGTCGTCGGCGAAGCTGGCGAGCGCCGGATTGGGCGAATTGAACGCGTACCAGGCCAGCGTGTTCTGGCACCACGCCATGAAGGCGGTGGCCCCGCAGACCTCGCCGATCGCTGCCATCGACTGGATGGCTCCGCCGAGATCGGCCGCGCCGTTGTCCGGCCGGTGGCTGCCCCAGGCCCCGGCATCGCCAAAACGCCGCAGCAATTCGGCCGGATAGACCGAGCCGCCGTCGATCGCACCCGCCAGCGGCGCCAGCTCCCGCCGCGCGATGGCAGCGACCGCATCGGTGATCTCCGTCGGCGAAAGATCACTCTTCTCGTCAACCGTGAAACGCGATGCGGCCACTGGGTTCATCACACTCTCCGAACGAAGCGATTGGGAAGGAGCAACAATACTGGCGAGGCTTAGGCGCTGACCTCGAGGTTCACGGGGCGCGTGAAGGTGTTGGCGACCGGCGACCACTTCTTGACGTGCGTCACCAGCGCGTCGATCTCGCTCTTCGGAACGCCCTCGCATTCCATGTCGACCTTGACCCGCACGTCGGTGAAGCCGACCGGCTTCTCGCTGACGTCGCCGGTGCCCCACACGGCGGTGATGTTGAGGTCGCCCTCGAGCTCGAGTTCGAGCTTGTTGACGGTCCAGCCGCGATGCACGGCGTTGGCGTGCAGGCCGACGGCAAGGCAGGAGCCGAGCGCGGCGAGCGAAGCCTCCGACGGATTGGGCGCGGTGTCGTCGCCCAGAAGGCCCGGCGGCTCGTCGACGATGTAGGGCTGAAGGTTGCGGATGTAGTTGGCGTGGCGGAACTTGCCTTCGGCCACCGTCTTGCATTTCAAGGTCTTGATGACCTTCGGATTGGCTTTGCCGTTCTCGATGAGCTTCTCGAGGCCTTGCCGGTCGATGGGGGCAAGGCAGCCAGTAAGCACTGTTTTTTGAGCGACCGCGGTCATCTGTTTTCTCCCTAGGGGCTAGGATACCGAACGGTCTGTTTCCTGCACGAAGCGTGCCAGAGGCGACCGGAGAGAAAAGCCGAAGTGTTGAAGCCGCTTAGCGCGCGCTGCCCTGGAATTAGCCAGCCGCGAACTGCTCAATCGCGATGCAAATGCCGTTGGCCAGCGATTATTTTGCGCGCAGTTGCGGGAGACCATGAGGCAAATGAAGATGTCACTTGATGATTGCGCCGCAGTTCGATTAACTTGGTCCACATGGGCAAATCATCCACGAAGAAACGAATCGTCGCGGACAACATCGCCGGCGGCGATGAGGAGTCCGCGCGCGGGCGTTTGCTCAGCGCGGCGACGCGGCTGTTCTGCAAGAACGGAATCAACGCCACCGGCATCGACGCCATCATCAATGAAGCCGGTACCGCGAAGACCACGCTCTACAAATTGTTCGGCTCGAAAACCAATCTGGTGCAGGCGGTGCTGGAGAGCGAAGGCAAGCAGTGGCGCGAATGGTTCATCGCGTCGGTCGAGGCCGGCGGCGGCAGCGCGCAGACGAAATTGACGCGGATCTTTCCGGCGCTGAAGGACTGGTTTCGCGAGGAACGCTTCTACGGCTGTCCCTTCATCAACGCGGTCGGCGAGCACGACAAGGATCTGAAGCAGTTCCGCGCCATCGCGATGAAGCACAAGAAGGTCGTTCTCGCCTACATCGAAAAACTCGCCGGGGAGATGGGCGCGGCCGAACCTGAAGTGCTCGCCCACCAACTCGGCCTTCTGATCGACGGTGCCATCGTCGCGGCCATGGTGTCACGCGACCCCGGCGTCGCCGACACCGCGGGATTGGCCGCCTGCTCGCTGTTGCCGCCGTCGAAGGTGAAGAAGCCGAAGCGCGCTGCGGCTCCGCCGGTGCAGTTGATGGCGGTCTGAATTCTGAATATCGTAGGGTGGGCAAAGCGAAGCGTGCCCACCATTCAATGCGGCGCTCGAGATAAGATGGTGGGCACGGCGCAAGCGCGCCTTTGCCCACCCTACATGTTTTCGCGCCCCGCCAGCACATCCGATTCCAGCCGATCGAGCTGCGCTGCCAAATCAGCCTCGACATCTCCGACCTTCATGTCGATGACCCGGTAGCCGCGCGCCTCCAGCCATACCTGGCGGTCCGCGCGGTCCCTGGCGATCGTCTCGGTCTCATCGGCATTGATCAGCTCGATCGCGATGCGGTGCACGAACGAGACGAAATCCGGAATGTGGCGGCCGACCGGGGTCTGGCGCTTGAACTGGCCGGCGAAGCGGCGGTCGCGGGTCAAGGCCTGCCACAGGATGCGCTCGGCATCGGTCGGGTTTCGCCGCAACAGCCGCGCGAGCCCGCGCACCGTGCTGCTGCTGTCGGCCGGTACGCCACCCTGCCCATGCTCGGCGAGCAGCGCGCGCAGCCGTGTCGCCTGGTCGCCGTCGAGCACACCGCCCTTGGCCGGCCCCTTGCGCCCTTCGGCGATCGCCATCACCACGCCGTGCAGCGTGTGCATGTCCTGCTTGGTCGGATCCATGCGGGTGAAGATGTTGCGCAGGTTGACCAGCATGGTGTCGCGCTTCTCCGCCGGGCGCAGGAATTCGACCCGGTCGAGCTCGCGCACCAGATTGTCGAAGAAGGCCTGCATCTGGTGCTGCGAGGCGGGCTCGGAGCGTTCGGGCATCGCGAACGGCAACGCCCCCGCGGTCGACAGCTTGAACCATTCATAGCCCATCAGCAGCACCGCCTGCGCGAGGTTGAGCGAGGCAAAGCCGGGATTGACCGGAAAGGTGATGATGCGGTCGGCCAAAGCGACCTCCTCGTTCTGCAGGCCGTAACGCTCGCGGCCGAACAGGATGCCGACCTTGCCGCCGCCGGCTATGCCGGACGCGATCTCGTGCGTGGCGGCCTGCGGCCCGACCACGGGCTTGGCCTGATCATGGGCGCGGGCGGTGGTGGCGAACAGTAGCGTCAGGTCGGCGACCGCCTGCTCGACGCTGTCGAACAGCTCGACCCGATCGAGGATCGCGTCGGCGCCGGCGGCGGCACGCTGCGCGCTGACATTGGGCCAGCCGTCCCGCTGATTGACGATCCGCAAC
>JBAUUA010001282.1:0-1799 GCA_049582465.1 Bradyrhizobium sp.
CCTTGATCGAGCGATCCTCGTTCACGCTCGCGCAGATCTCGGCCATCCGCTCATACATCGCGAAGGTCAGCGCGTTGCGGGCCTGCGGGCGGTTGAAGGTCAGCCGCGCGATGCCGTCCTCGACGACGTAGAGAAGGTCTTCGGTCGCTTGTACCGGGGCGTTCATCGCGCGCTCTTTCTGTTGTTGGATGCGGAAAGGCTTTCGAAGTGGATCAGGATCGCCCACTCCGGATCGATTTCATACCGGCTTTTACGCAACCGCGGCCTTCGATTTCGGCATCGATACCACGTCGCGTCCCTTCAGGACGTCCATGGCGGCGATCACGCCGCCGCCGCGATGCGGAACCTTGGCAAGATCGAGTCCCATTTCCACGCCTGCCAGCGTTCCCATCAGCATCAGGTCGTTGAAATGTCCGATATGGCCGATCCGGAACGCCTTGCCCTTGAGCTTGCCGAGGCCGGTGCCGAGCGACATGTCGAAGTTTTCCAGGACCACCTTGCGGAACGCGTCGGCGTCGTGCCCCTCCGGCACCATCACGGCGGTCAGCGCCGCCGAATAGGCGTGCGGGTCGAGGCAGACAGGTTCGAGGCCCCATGCCTTGACCGCCGCGCGGGTCGCAGCACCGTGGCGCATGTGCCGCGCCCAGACGTTCTCGAGCCCCTCCTCCTCCAGCATCGCAATCGCTTCCTTTAGGGCGAACAGCAGATTCGTGGCCGGCGTATAGGGGAAGGTGCCGAGCTTGTTGATCGCGATCATGTCGTGCCAGTCCCAATAGGACCGCATCGAATTGTTGGCTTTCGAGGCGGCCAGCGCCTTTTCCGAGACCGCGTTGAAGCTCAGCCCCGGCGGCAGCATCATGCCCTTTTGCGACCCGCCGACGGAGATATCGATGCCCCAGGCGTCGTGCTCATATTCGAGCGAAGCCAACCCTGAGATGGTGTCGACCATCAGCAGCGCCGGGTGATTGGTGCGGTTGAGCGCCTTGCGGACTTCGAGCGGATGGGTGACGCAGCTGGTCGAGGTCTCGTTATGCACCACACAGACGGCCTTGATCTTGTGCCCGCGGTCGGCGGCGAGCCTCGCCTCGATCTCCTCCACATTGGCGCCGCGGCGCCAGTCGGTCGGCATGAAGTCGACGTCGAGCTTGAATTTCTCGGCGATGCCGCGCCACAGCACCGCGAACTGGCCGGTCTCGGCCATCAGCACCTTGTCGCCCGGCGACAGCGTGTTCACGATCGCAGCTTCCCAGGCGCCGGTTCCCGAGGCCGGATAGATGATGACCGGCTGCCTGGTCCGGAAGATGCGCTGGCATCCTGCCAGCACGGCATGCCCGAGTTCGGCGAATTCCGGACCGCGGTGATCCAGGGTCGGCATGTCCATGGCCCGCAGCACCCGGTCGGGCACGTTGGTCGGTCCTGGAATCTGAAGAAAATGCCTTCCTGTGTGCAGGGTCATCTGGCGTCCTTCCCGGGCGGTATTTCTGGATTCGTGACGGCTCGAATATCACTATTCGGCGGGCTTGTCCCCTGCCCGGCACGCGCCGTCAATCCCCGGAAAGACTTACCTTAACCGGTTTTGCTACCCTGCGGTGAGCGGCCTTGCCATGGGAGCCACGCTCCCCTCCTCCTCGAACGGCGTTTCCGGGTGCATCAGGAACGCCGAGAACAGGCCGAGCAGCAGCAATCCCATCGACATCAGGAACGGTAAATACCAGTTGCCGGTGACGTCGATCACGTAACCGGCCACCAGCGGCGACACGATCGCTGCCAGCGCCGAGCCGGTGTTCATGAGGCCGGCG
>JBAUUA010001283.1:0-3402 GCA_049582465.1 Bradyrhizobium sp.
TGGCGTACATGATCGGTCGTGAGACAGCTCAGGTGGTCGCGGCTCAGCCGGTAGGCGCGGCTGTCGCCGACATGCAGCACATGCGCGGTGCGCCCGCGCAGCACCAGCGCGGTGAAGGTGCATCCCATCCCGGCCAATTCCGGGTCACGCCGGGCCTGCGAATAAATCCAGGAGTTGAGCGAATTGAGCACGATGGCGGCGGCACGCCGCACCTCCATCGTCTCGGGCAGATCGCAAAATCCATCGAGGAAGCCGCGCACCGCGATCTCGGCCGCCTCGCGGCCGCCCTTGGTGCTCCCGATTCCATCCGATAGCGCCGCCACCACATCACGGCGCGGCTTGGGCAACTCGGCGCCGAAGACGGCTCCAGCGAAATCTTCATTGCGTTTGCGCGGTCCGGTCTCCGAGACGAAGCCGACACTCACCTTGATGCCGGAAACCCGCTGAGCCATTCCCGCCGCTCCAACTTCCGCGAGACGGCCGGCCGCGCGGCCTCAATGCTCCAGCTTGCAGCGGTGGTAGAAGAAGGAGCCGCCGGTGCTCGACGCGAGGATGACGGTAAGTTTCCCGGATTTGCGGTCAAGCGTGTAGTTGCCGCCGTCGCCGGCGTCGCGCCACGAAATCTCCGCGTCGCTGATGCGGGCCGGATTGGAATCCACGGTGGCCCTGTCGTAGTCGATCCTGATCTGCCAATTCGCGCCGCTCGCCACATTGGTGCAGGTCGTGGCGGTCTCGCCATGCTGCGCAGCAGCGCCTCCGAACGCAGTAGTCGCGGCCATCGCCAACACGCCAACGCCTGCAACAAATCGCATCCGAAGCATCGATCGCATCGTCACGCCTCGCTCGCCTATTTTTTATCCAAATGCCGACTCTTTAGCCATTTCGGTGCGGCCCCCGCCACGGGCCGCACCGGAAAACTCATATCACTCAACGTCAGGCTGCGCGCGGGGCAGATGGTATAATCCTTGCGTTTTTTTGGCGCTGGTCTGTGTGCGGCCGGTGCACGGACTGAGCTTCGTTCAAAGAAATTGGGGAACGCTCATGGCACTCGTACCATCACCACAATGGCTCGACACTGGAAATAACGCCTGGCAGCTCGCAGCTGCAACATTCGTCGGTCTGCAAAGTATTCCCGGACTGACGGTTCTCTATGGCGGCATCGTCAAGAAAAAATGGGCGATCAACTCCGCCTTCATGGCGATCTATGCCTTCGCCTCGGTCCTCGTCGTCTGGATTCTCTTCGACTACAACATGGCGTTCGGTGAGCAATGGTTCCCGTTCCTCGGCAAACCGGGCCTTGCGACGTCGGCCTCCTTTACCACCGGCCAGGCCATCGTTCCGGCAGCGGCATCGGGCATGCCGGCCCTCACCTTCCCGATGGCGACGCTGATTTTCTTCCAGTTCGTGTTTGCCGCCATCACCGTCATCATCCTCGCCGGTTCCGTGCTCGGGCGCATGAACTTCACCGCGTGGATGATCTTCTGTCCGGTGTGGATGACACTGGTCTATACGGTCGGCGCCTTCAGCCTGTGGGGCGGTGGCTGGCTCGCCGGCATGGGGGTGGCGGACTTTTCGGGCGGCTATGTCATCCATCTTGCCGCCGGCACATCGGGCTTCGTCGCGGCATGGGTGATCGGTCCGCGGCTGCAGGCCGATCGCGACCACTTCCCGCCCAACAGCCTGCTGATGACGCTGGTCGGCGCCGGAATCCTGTGGCTGGGCTGGAACGGCTTCAACGGCGGCGATCCCTACTTCGCCAACGCCGACGCCGGCGCCGCGGTGCTCAACACCAACACCTGCACCGCGGTGGCGCTGCTGGTCTGGACGCTGCTGGACAAGATGGCCTACGGCAAGCCGTCGGTGCTGGGCGCGGTCAACGGCATGATCGCGGGCCTGGTCGCGATCACGCCCGCCGCCGGTTACGTCGACGGCATGGGCGCGATCATCATCGGCATCATCGCCGGCATCATTCCCTGGCTCTCAATGAACAAGCTGCAAAAGACCCGCTTCATGATGAAGGTGGACGATACGCTGAGCGTGTTCTCGACCCACGGCGTCGCCGGTCTCACCGGCGGCCTGCTGACCGGCATCTTCGCCAATCCCGACATGCTGATGTATATCGGCACCGACAAGGAAGCGCCCGGCGTCAACATCACGGGCCTGCTCTACGGCAACGCCCAGCAGCTCGTGCTGCAGGCGGAAGGCGCGGCGTTCATCATCGTCTACAATGTGATCGCCACCTTCATCATCCTCAAGGTGATCTCCTTGATCGTGCCGCTGCGGATGGATGAGGCGACGCTGAAGGTGGGTGACGACGCGGTCCACGGCGAAACGGCTTACGCCATCGGAACCGAGGGCGAATAGTCGCGCCCCTTCTCGTGAAACAAGGAACCGCCCGGAGCAATCCGGGCGGTTTTCTTCCCGAAAACGGACTGGGCGGCGGCAGTCTTTGCTGACCTGATCGCGCCTCACTTGTCTGCGTGAGCGATCTTGTGCTCGAGATGGCCGGTCTCATGGTCGCGGCGAAGCTGGCTCAGCGAGGTCTCGTTCAACTGAAGCAGAACCTCGCTCAGTTTCTCGGTTTCGGGGTAACCGGCTGCAAAACCTTTTCCGTAGATCTTGCGCAGGGTGCGCACGAGGGTGTTTCCATGCTTGTGGCTGATCTCGCCGTCCTTGTCGCGGTGGCGATTGTCGAGACCCGGCTTGCTCATGACGCTCTCCATTGTTTCCGCCTGTGGCAGCATCCTCCCGCCGCAAGCAAATGGCAACTAAGGGCGAGCCCGGATCGCGCGACGGCGTTCTTCTCGCGGCGCAGCAAGCTTACCGATCCCAAGGCGGCTCCGGCGCAAAGCGTCCCGCGATGAAATCGATGAACGCGCGCACCCTTGCAGGCGGATGCCGGTCCGGCAGGAAGACGGCATAGATGCCGCCAAGCTCGACGGTCGGCTGATCCAGAGCGAGCGCGACCAATCTGCCTTCGCGGATATCGTCGGCGACGATGAAAGTTGGCTGGTGGATGATGCCCTGCCCCGCGATCGCGGCCGCCCGCAACGCATCGCCATTGTTGGCGCGCAGATTGCCCGAGATCTGAACGCCGACATCGGCGCCAAACACCCATCGATCGATGGGAGTGCGCTGCGACAGCGTGTAGCCGAGACAATTGTGATCCGCGAGGCTCGCCACCGTGCGCGGGGTGCCGCGCGCCCTGAGATAGGATGGCGCCGCGCAGACGACGATGCGACAGGGCGCAATGCGCCGCGCGATCAGGCTTGAATTGCTGAGATTGCCGATGCGGATCGCGAGGTCCCAGCCCTCCTCCACCAGGTCGACCAGGCGGTCGTTGAGACCAAGCTCGACGGTGACGCGCGGATGGCGCTGCGCGAACTCGGCGAGCAGCGGCGC
>JBAUUA010001284.1:0-1652 GCA_049582465.1 Bradyrhizobium sp.
GGTTCAGTGCATTGCGTAGCGTGAGAGTTGCGTAGAGAGCGTCAAGACCGGCAGATCAAAGCCGGTCGCCCGCAGCCGAATGACTGACGAGCATCCATTCGGTCCAACCGACTTTTGCAACAAAATCTGCCAAACCCGGAAGTCGCCGCTTCACTCGATCGCCTCGTCGACGAGCGGCAGCAAGGTCGCAGGTACTCTGGCGAAGCGTATGGCCAAGGAATATTTCGCGCCTTCATTTGAAGCCCGCCTCTAGCAAGCCGACACGAAGTGCGGCGATCCTATCCTTTGCGGCCCCGCGATGCATCAGCTCACGCTATATCTTCGGTCTCGCGCAGAAGCTTTCGCTTATCGTTGATGAAATAGTAGCTGGACGATTGACCGATCAATCCGCGCCGCTTCAGTTCGGTCAGGGTTCGACTTACGTTTTCGCGCGCAACGCCCGCCATTGCCGCGATATCGCTCTGCCTGATCTTGTGGAGGATGACAATTCGTCCGGATTCCGTCTCGCGACCGAGATGCTCCGCCAGTTCGAGCAGCGCGCGCGCGACCCGGGCCTTGACGGACAGGAAGCTTGCTGCCGCCATCGCATTATCGGCCTCGCGCAAGCGTGACACCAGGGTGGAGACGAGATCGCTGTAGATTTCGGGATATTCTCGTAAGCAACGGACGAACGCTTCCCGGCTGATGTAGCTCAACTTGCAGTCCCGGATCGCGACCACGGTGGCCGATCTCGGCAGCCCGTCGATCATCGCGAGTTCTCCGACGATCGAGCCCGGGCCAAGGATCGTCAGTATCCGCTCGTCACCTTGAGGCGAAGCGATGCTGACCTTGAGCAGGCCCTGTTCAAGCCGATAGCAACCATCGGCGACGTCGCCAGCCTCAAATAGCACATCTCTTTCGGCGAGCGATTGCGGCTTCGCGTTTGCCAACAGGCTCTCGGAAAACTGGATCGGCAGGTTCGGCAATATGCCGGAGAAGCTGCGCTTTGAGGGCACACCTGTCGTATTACTTCTGATTTTCGGTGAAAGCTTTCGTGCCGCCATGGGATCGAACAATGGTTCAGCAAGACTTATAATTTGGACTATTTTGATTCATATCACAGACGCGCGTCGCGGGGGGTATATATAATCTACGAGCGGGTGAGGAAAGCAGCACTGGCCGGGAGATCGCGGCAGGTCGGGCGCAGAAAAAGAACGCTCATTCGGCGGCTTGCGCCGTCGCTAGGCCTGCGAAGGCGGCCCGAAACGAACATCGGTTAGCGTTTTAGTTGGGGCTGCTTATGCGCACCAATGTGTTGATTGCCGACAGCTGTCCAGTGGTTGTGCAGGGTCTGAGGAAGGCGCTGGGAGCGCAACGAAACTTCAAAATTGTTGCGTGTTGCAGTGACGGCATGAGCTGCATCGAAGCAATTCGGAATTTAAGGCCGGATATCGCCGTTCTCGACAACTCAATGCCTGGCCTGACCGGATTGGAACTTCTCAGCATCGTTAACTCCGAGGGTTTTTCCACGCGGGTGGTCTTTTTCACCGCGTCTGTTGAAGACAGCGAGTTGGTCGAGTTAGCCGCTGCCGGTACCTACGGCGTCATTCTGAAGAATGCGGCACTGGAATTTCTGGTGAAGTCGCTGCAGCAGGTCGCCGATGGGCAGAGAC
>JBAUUA010001285.1:0-2422 GCA_049582465.1 Bradyrhizobium sp.
TTGCTGGAGGGCCTGTTTTTCGAAGGGGCAACATGCCCGAAGAAAAATCGGTCCGCCGAACCACTGACGCAGGCTTTAACGTCGCGCGTCGACCAGATTGACAGATGTCCGCGCCGAAAGGTGCGGACGAAAGCGGAAGAAGATTGACGCCATGCAGGTCACAGAAACCCTCGTCGAGGGATTGAAGCACGAATTCCAGATCAGCGTTCCCGCATCGGACCTCGATGCCAAGGCGGACGCCCGTCTGGTGGATCTCAAGGACAAGGTCCGTCTCAACGGCTTCCGTCCGGGCAAGGTGCCGGTGAGCCATCTCAAGAAGGTCTATGGCCGCTCGGTGATGGCGGAGACCATCGACCAGACCATCCGCGATACCAATTCGCAGATCTTCACCGAGCGCGGCTTCCGGCTCGCGACCGAGCCCAAGATCACGATGCCGACGGAGGGAAAGGCTGTCGAGGATATCCTCGCCGGAAAATCCGATCTCACCTATACGGTTTCGATCGAAGTCGTGCCCGCGATCGCGCTGGCCGATTTCAAGAGCTTCACGGTCGAGAAGCCGGTTGCCGAAGTGACCGACGCCGACGTCGACGAGGCCATCAAGCGGATCGCCGACAGCAACCGGACCTTTGCCGCGAAGGGCGAGGGCGCCAAGGCCGAGAGCGGGGATCGGGTCACGATCTCGTTCAAGGGCACAATCGATGGCGTGCCGTTCGACGGTGGCACCGGCGAGAACATCCAGGTCACGATCGGCTCCAACAGCTTCATCCCCGGCTTCGAGGAACAGCTGATCGGCATCGCCCAGGGCGAGACCCGCACCCTGAAGGTTTCATTCCCGAAGAACTACGCCAGCGAGAAGCTGGCCGGCCAGCCGGCCGAATTCGAAACCACGGCGACCCTGGTCGAAGCGCCGCAGGATACCAAGATCGACGACGAGTTCGCCAAGGCGCTTGGACTGGAATCGCTCGACAAGCTGAAGGAAGCCGCGCGCGAGCGGTTGTCGGCCGAATACGCCGGCACGACCCGCCAGCGCGTCAAGCGCAAGCTGCTCGACCGCCTCGACGAGGCCCACCGCTTCGAGGCGCCGCCGTCGCTGGTCGAGGAGGAGTTCAATCTGATGTGGAACTCGATCAAGGCCGAGATGGAATCGAGCGGCAAGACCTTTGCCGATGAAGACACTACCGAAGAGGCGGCCAAGGAAGAGTACCACAAGATCGCTGATCGGCGGGTGCGGCTCGGCCTCGTGCTGTCGGAGATCGGCGAGAAGAACAAGATCACCGTCACCGACGACGAGGTCAGCCGCGCGGTGATCGAGCGCGCGCGCCAGATGCCCGGCCGCGAGAAGGAAGTCTGGGATTACTATCGCAGCAACGCCAATGCGCTGGCCCAGCTTCGGGCGCCGATCTATGAGGACAAGGTGGTCGATTTCATCCTTGAGCTCGCCAACGTGACCGAGAAGAAGGTGACGCGCGAGGACCTCTTCAAGGACGACGAGACGGAGAAGAGTGCCGCCTGACGCGCGTCAGGGCGGCATTAAGGTTGAGAAGCGAAAGCGGCCTGGAAGCGGTATCCGTTGCTATGCCAGGCCGGCCGAATCGGCTTCAACTGCGGCAGATCAACCCCGCTATTTGCCCGGGCTTGCCCCCGGGAAAATGGCTCATATCTTGGGGGCTGTCTCTTAAGTCCTGCATCACGGGACGTTCGTCCGTTGCTGGCAACTCCTGCCGGTCCTGCCTTGCCGATGGATGTTCGTCTCCGCTAATTCCTCTACCAACCTGTCTACTAACCCTTGGGTGACTAATGCGCGATCCGGTCGAAACCTACATGCAACTCGTGCCGATGGTGGTCGAGCAGACCAATCGCGGCGAACGCGCTTACGACATTTTCTCGCGTCTGTTGAAGGAGCGCATTATCTTCGTGACCGGACCGGTCGAGGATGGCATGTCGACGCTGACGGTGGCGCAGCTGTTGTTCCTCGAAGCCGAGAATCCGAAGAAGGAAATCTCGATGTACATCAACTCGCCCGGCGGCGTGGTGACATCGGGCCTTGCGATCTACGACACCATGCAATTCATCCGTCCGCCGGTTTCGACGCTGTGCACCGGGCAGGCGGCTTCAATGGGCTCGCTGCTGCTGGCCGCCGGTCACAAGGACATGCGCTTCTCGCTGCCGAATTCGCGCATCATGGTGCACCAGCCCTCCGGCGGCTTTCAGGGCCAGGCCACCGACATCATGCTGCACGCCCAGGAGATCCTGAACCTCAAGAGGCGGCTCAACGAGATCTACGTGAAGCATACCGGCCAGACCTACAAGGCGATCGAGGATGCGCTGGAACGCGACAAGTTCCTGACCGCCGAGATGGCCCGCGATTTCGGGATTGTCGACAAGGTGATCGACAAGCGCACAGAAGACCCGGCCCCTGTGA
>JBAUUA010001286.1:0-2531 GCA_049582465.1 Bradyrhizobium sp.
CGCCTTCGCCGAAAGCCGGATCCGCAAAGAGACCATCGCGGCGGAAGACATCCTGCACGACCTTGGCGCGCTGTCGATGATGTCCTCGGATTCGCAGGCCATGGGTCGGCTCGGCGAAGTCATCATCCGCACCTGGCAGACCGCCGACAAGATGAAGAAGCAGCGCGGCTCGCTGCCGCAGGACAAAGGCAACAACGACAATTTCCGCGTCAAGCGCTATATCGCCAAATACACCATCAACCCCGCGATCGCCCATGGCGTCTCGAAACTGATCGGCTCGGTGGAAAAAGGAAAGCTCGCCGACCTCGTGCTGTGGCAGCCTTCGTTCTTCGGCGTCAAGCCCGAATGCATCATCAAGGGCGGCTCGATCGTCGCGGCTCCCATGGGCGATCCTAACGCCTCGATCCCGACGCCGCAGCCGGTGCATTACCAGCCGATGTTTGCCGCCTTCGGCAAGTCGCTGACCGCCTCCTCGGTGGTGTTCTCCTCGAAAGCCGCGGTGGCTTCTGGCCTTGCCCGCAAGCTCGGCATCGACAAGAAGCTCTATGCGGTCGAAAACACCCGTGGCCGCATCTCCAAGAAGAGCATGATCCACAACGACGCCACGCCCAAGATCGAGGTCGATCCCGAGACCTACGAGGTCCGCGCCGACGGCGAGCTCCTGACCTGCCCTCCGGCCGAGGTGCTGCCCATGGCGCAGCGCTATTTCATGTTCTAAGGTCTTTCCCGGCGCTTGAGCCAAAACAAAAGCCCGGGAGGTTACCAGTGATCTACGTCGTTGCCACATTGACTGTGAAGCCTGAAACGCGCGCCGAATTCATTGCGGCCGCGACCGCCTGCATCGCCGGAACCCGGAAAGAGCCCGGCAATATCGCTTATGACTTGCATGAGAGCGTTACCGACCCTTCGAAAATGGTGTTCGTCGAGCAGTGGGAAAACGCCGAGGCGCTGGTGCCGCACCGGGCCGCGGAGCACATGAAGACGTTCGGCCGGGTCGCCGTGAAATGCTTCGCCGCACCGCCGAAGATCGAGGTCATCACGCCCGAAAAGGTCGACGTCCGCTGAACAACGAAAGCAACGGAAAACCATGATCCGCGCCACCCGAGTCCAAGGCCAGCATCGCTGGAGCACGCCGCCGGCCGATACGGTCGTGCTCGATTTCGACGACCGTCACCGCCGGCGGATGGCGATGACCGGCACGCGCGGGCTGGAGTTCCTGCTCGATCTGGAAAACGCGGTGGCGCTGCGCGGTGGCGATGCGCTGGTGCTCGAGGACGGCAGGCTGGTCGAGGTGGTCGCGGCCCCCGAGCCGCTGACCGAGATCCGCTGCAACGATCCGCAGCATCTGGTCCGGGTCGCCTGGCATCTCGGCAACCGCCATCTGCCGACCCAGATCATGGCCAAGGGCCTGCGGATCCGCAGGGATCACGTCATTGAGGCGATGGTGAAGGGGTTAGGGGCGCGCGTGATCGAGATCGAGGCGCCGTTCGATCCCGAAGGCGGCGCCTATGCCGAGGCGTTTCATGCGCATGCGGAAGCCCATTCGCACGCCCATGGCGAGGTCCATTCGCATGCCCATGCGGAAGCAAGCAGCCACGCCCATTCGTCGCACGATCATGGCCACGACGATCACCACCATCACCATGACGAGCACTGCGACCACGACCATCATCACGGTCATTCCCATGCTCATGACCACAAGTAAGCCGCCGGCAAAGCCGCGGCGGACCATGGTGGTGCGGGCGGATACGGGTGAGGCGGCTGCGACGCCGCCAGCCGTTCGCGAGATGGACGAGGCCGAGGCGGCGGCGCTGTACCGGCTGATGACCTGGCTGTCGCCGGCCTTCCCGGTCGGCGCGTTCTCCTATTCCAGCGGCATCGAATGGGCGGTGGAAGCCGGCGACATCGGCGACGCCGCGTCTTTAAGCGATTGGCTGGCGGCGATGCTGGCCGATGGAAGCGGCTTTTGCGACGGCGTGTTCCTGGCCCACGCCCACCGCGCCGCGGCGCTGCGCAACGCGGTCGCGCTGCGCGATATCGCGGAACTTGCTTCGGCCTTCGTGACCTCGCGCGAACGCCAGCTCGAAACATCGGCGCAAGGCCGCGCCTTCATCGACATCGCGCGGGCGGCATGGAATTGCGATGGCCTCGATGCGCTGATCGCGGGTTGCGACGGCGCAATCGTCTATCCCGTCGCGGTCGGCATTGTCAGCTCGGTGCATGCGATCCCGCTCGCTCCGACCATGCACGCCTTTCTCCACGCGGTCGCCTCGAACTGGATCTCGGCCGGCGCCCGGCTGATCCCGCTCGGGCAGACCGACAGCCAGCGCGTGCTGGCGCAGCTCGAGCCCGTCGTCGCCGCCACCGCTGCCCGCGCGCTCGCCGCATCGCTCGACGATCTCGGCAGCGCCACGCTTCGCGCCGATCTCGCCGGCCTGCGGCACGAGACGCAATATACGCGGCTGTTCCGGTCGTGAGGATGTTTTGCATTTACACTGGCGTCGTCCCGGCGAAAGCCGGGACCCATACGC
>JBAUUA010001287.1:0-3337 GCA_049582465.1 Bradyrhizobium sp.
CGCTGGCTGGCGAGGATCTTCTCTCGCGCCAGCGGAACAGTGAACCACTCCGCGCGATCGATCTCGGGGATATGGATCATGCGGCCGCTGCGCGGCGGCCATTCAACGGGGATTTGGTTGCTGCGCACGGCGCCGGCATCGAGCTTGCCTTCCAGCGCAAAGGCCAGAACGATCTTGCCGCCGCGCTGGCGCACCTGGCCGAGCGGCCGCAGCGGACCGCTCGCTGCAACACCGAGTTCCTCGGCGAATTCGCGGCGCGCGGCCGCTTCGGGGTCTTCGCCGTCGTCCATTTCCCCTTTTGGGATGGACCAGGCGCCGAGATCGCGGTTTTGCCAAAAAGGTCCGCCTGGATGGACGAGAAGCACAGCGAGGCCAGCTTGGCCGCGATGGTACATCAGGATGCCGGCGCTCACGATTGCCATGCGGTGGGTCCGGACGCAGGAATGACGGGATGAATTGATCTGGCTCAATTCGACAATGACCAAGCGGGCATCCTTATAACAAATGGTTCAGCGTCCCGGAGGTCAATTCCCATACGCGGCGTTCTTCTGGCCGGCGCTTGCCGCTGCATCTGCGGTTGAAGCCGCGTCGTCGATGACGGCGCATTTTCTGGGGCTCTCTGGCGGTGCCGATGGCGACCGCGTCGCGCAGGAGCCGGAACCCGCCACGCCAGGCAAGATTGCGCTCGAGCTGAACACCGTCCGGCTACGCGACTTTACCGTGGCCGAGCGCGGTGTTCCGGCGCTTCTGTGCACGCCGCAGGCGTTGCATGGCGCTGTGGTGGCCGATCTTGCCGCGGGGCACAGCCTGGTTGCCGCCCTCCGCGGCGCCGGAATTGGACGCTTGTTCATGGCGGACTGGCGCTCGGCGAGCGCCGATATGCGATTTCTCGGCATCGATGACTATCTCGCCGCGCTCAACGTTCTCGTCGATCATCTCGGCGGGCTGGTCGATCTCATCGGGCTCTGCCAGGGCGGTTGGCTGTCGCTGGTCTATGCCGCAAGATTTCCGGCCAAGGTGCGTAAGCTTGCCATGGCCGGTGCGCCGATCGATATCGCGGCTGCGCAATCCGAATTGTCCGCCATGGCCGCGGCAACTCCCCTGACCATGTTCCAGAGCCTGGTTGATTCAGGGGACGGCCGCGTGATCGGCCGCAACGTCGCGCCGCTCTGGGGAACCGGGACCATCGAGCCGGAGAATATTCGCGAAACCCTGCAGACGCCTGAGCCGATCGGCTCGCCGGAATTTGTGCGCCTCGAAGCGAGCTTCAGGAAGTGGAATGCCTGGACCATCGATGTTCCCGGCACCTACTACCTCGAAGTCATCGAAAAATTATACAAGCGCAACGAACTGGCCGCCGGAAGCTTCGTTGCCCTGGGACAGAAGATCGAACTCTCGCGCCTCAGGCTTCCGATGTATCTGCTGGCCGCGAGCGCCGATGAAGTGGTGGCTCCCGAACAATTGCTGGCGGTGGAGCGGCTGGTCGGAACGCCGCCGACGCATCTCCGTCACGAGGTCGCGCCCTGCAATCATCTCGGCCTCTTCATGGGCAAGCAGACGCTTGAAGAATACTGGCCTCGGATCGTACACTGGCTGAACCAGCCCCCTGCTTGAGGAACCCTGGCGCCTGAGGGCCCAGGCATTGACCTGCATCAACGCCCGGGCAGATGAGGGCGCGCAACCTTGCACCACGCTCCATTCGATGAGGAGAGAGCAATGCAGACGCCGGTTGAACTGGAATTCCAGGATATGGCCGCCAGCCCCGCGGTCGAGCAACAGGTCGCCGACCACGTGAAGAAGCTGGAGCAACTCTACGGTCGCATCACCGCATGCAGGATCGTCGTCAAAGGTCCCGGCCAGCGTCACCAGACCGGCGGCCTCTATGAGATCAAAATTCGGATGGCGCTGCCGGACGGCTACGAAGTCAATATCGGGCGGACGCCGCAGGCGGACGAACGGCATTCGGAGCTGGCGTTCGCCGTCAACGACGCGTTCAAGCGGGCGGGCAGGCAGCTTCAGGACAACGCGCGGCGCATGCGTGGCGACGTCAAGGACCATTCGTGAGCCGGGCTTGGCCGGCTGCTGAATTGCGCAAGATGCTGAAGTGGTAGCGGTGCCGTCGCTCGTGTGCTGCACCGCCCGTTCCAGAGATGCTCAGGCAGCCGCGTCCTTGCCGGCGAAGTCCGGCTGTACGGGCGCGGCCTGCGGGGCGTCGCCGGAGACAGTGCCCGGCACGGAGGCCGACGCTGGAGCCTCATCGAGGGAAAGCTGCTGGCGGGCGATCATCTTCTGCCAGAGCCGCAGGATGTTCTGCTGGGTGTCCAGCGCGATGAAGCAATGGCCTTCACGGTCAAGCGCGCAGAATCTCACGGTGACATCGCCGCAGGCGTTGCTGAAGGCCTGGTTGATGATGTCGAGGCAGGCAATCACCTGGTTCACATCCGACAGCCGGGTATGATGGGCGATGTCGAGCAGCCGGAATGCCTCGATGTTGGGCTGGCCGAAGATCGCGCCCTGCCGGCCGAGCTCAAAGAACACGTTGACGACGGGCAGCACGCCCTGAATCTGCCCTAGCACGGCTTCGGCCTGCGCCTGGCTGCAAGCCGCCAAATGCTCGCCGCGGGCTCGTCCGTCGGCTGCGACGGCGGGCCGAAGGAGGCCATCACCTCACGCTCGATCCATCGCCGGACCTCCGGCGGGGCGCTCCGGATCTGCTCTGACGTCAGCGTAATTCCAATCATGCTCGGGTCTCCCTGAAGTGGACGCAAGGTGGCACCCTTCGGCGGCGCCGATATTGATCGGGATCAATCCACACGCGTCAGCCGGGATCGCGCGGCACCCATTGGTCGCCGGATTTGCGATATTTGCGCTTCACCGCCGCCCAGGCCACGCGATGGGCGGTGACCTCGCGCTGGGTGGGGCCCCGCGCCGCGTATTCGATCCAGGCGTTGTTGAAGGCGCCGAGATAGATCTCCTGCGCGTGCAGCGGCAGATGCGCCTGGACCGGGGGAGGCAGGTCCTCGATGGATGCGTAGGGCAAGCAGCCACCTCCGCATTTGCGGCAAATCCGGCACCGCGCCGGATGGTGCCGCAATGGGTAGCCCCCGCGCCAGCGCCGTTCATTGATCCAGAGCAAGCCCGCAGGCACCCGCGCTGCTAAAAATTGCGGGACCGTCGCCTATATCTGTCCGGTCGCCGTCGCTTGTGCTTCCGATTGACCGGAGAATGCCATGGAATCGGATTCATCGTCGCGAAAACAGGCCGTGATCATCGGCTATATCTTTGCCGCCGCCATCGGCATGGTGCTGCTGCAATGGGCGCTGACGACCTACAACAC
>JBAUUA010001288.1:0-1712 GCA_049582465.1 Bradyrhizobium sp.
ACCGCCGGCGTCGTCAATGCCGTGTCCGGCTATGCCGGCGGCAGCAAGACGACCGCGTCCTACCCTGTCGTCTCGACCGGGACCACCGGACATGCCGAGTCCGTCGAGATCAAATACGACCCGAAGAAGATCAGCTACGGCAAGATCCTGCAGATCTTCTTCTCGGTCGCGCACGATCCGACCCAGCTCAACCGGCAGGGCCCCGACAGTGGCACGCAATATCGCTCGGCGGTCTTCACCACCTCCGACGAGCAGAAGAAGGTCGCGGACGCCTATATCGCCCAGCTCAACGCCGCCAAGGTCTACTCAAAGCCGATCGTGACCAAGGTTGGGCCGCTGCAGGGGTTTTTTCCGGCCGAGGATTACCACCAGGATTACCTGACGCTGCACCCGAGCCAGCCCTATATCGCCTATAACGACATCCCGAAGGTCGAGAACCTGAAGAAGCTGTTCGCGGCGAACTATCTGGACAAGCCGACGCTGGTGAGCAGCGCCAAGGTGACGAATTAGGTCCATATATCGCGTCATTGCGAGGAGCGAAGCGACGAAGCAATCCATGGTGCTTCCCTGACACTGGATTGCTTCGCTTTGCTCGCAATGACGATCCACTTTGAAGGAGTTTCCATGTCCGACACCAAGACGATGACCGGCAAGATCCAGAAGAGCGAAGCCGAGTGGCGCAAGGAGCTGACGCCGATGCAGTACGCGGTGCTGCGCGAGAAGGCGACCGAGCGCCCGTTCTCCGGCGAATACGAGCATGAGCACCGCGCCGGCACCTATACCTGCGCCGGCTGCGGCCAGACGCTGTTCGAATCCGACGCCAAGTTCGATTCCGGCTGCGGCTGGCCGAGCTTCACCGCGCCCGCAGCGGAAAGCCATGTCGACGAGGAGCGCGACGTCAGCCACGGCATGGTCCGCACCGAGGTGCTGTGCTCGAAGTGCAACGGCCATCTCGGCCACGTGTTCGAGGACGGCCCCGGCCCGACCGGCCTGCGCTACTGCATCAATTCGGCCGCGCTGAAGCTGCAGCCGAAATAGGTCCACCCGTCATTCCGGGATGGTGCATTAGCACCAGACCCGGAATCTCGAGAGTCCGGGTTCGATGCTGGCGCATCGCCCCGGAATGACAAGCCTCCCGGGGTTCCCTTGCTGGAACCAAAGGCCGGGTTGTGCTTTTCTTCAGTGCGGACCTGGCGGATATGCATTCGCCGGCCGCCCTCTGGGGAGAGTGCCATGTCGCTCGGATTGATACTCATCATCATCGTGATCATTTA
Organism: Bradyrhizobium sp.; assembly: GCA_049582465.1. GTDB lineage: Bacteria > Pseudomonadota > Alphaproteobacteria > Rhizobiales > Xanthobacteraceae > Bradyrhizobium. The sequence goes on from JBAUUA010001288.1 coordinate 1,275, forward strand.
CCTCCTGGGCGGCTTCAGCGGCCGTTTTGGCGGCTACGGCTATGGCATGGGCCATTCCGGCATGGGCATCGGCGGAGTGATTTTGGTCGTGCTGATCATCCTGCTGCTCCTCGGCAAGCTGAAATCCGCACAAGCCATTGAAATAAAACGACTTATCCTGCCCTTGGACCTGGGGAACCCGGATTCCTCATCCGTCTCTTCAGGAGTCGCATTTCTGTCAAACAGGCCTATATTAAAGGCTGTCCTGAAATGACGTGTACCGTGTACCGGCGCCGCCAGGTGCGCCCGTGCGATCCGTTCGCGGTTTTGAGAATCGCGTTCTCACTAAAAAGATCAGAGGTCCCTGACCATGGCTTCCTTCAGCTTCAACACTGCTGCCGAATTGTTTCCCGCCGCGATCCGCAAGAAGAAGCGGGCGGGATTCGCGTATCGGCGCTT
>JBAUUA010001289.1:0-5501 GCA_049582465.1 Bradyrhizobium sp.
AGGGGCCCTTGATCAGGACCCGCATCTTGATGATGACAAGCGCAGTCGCGCTGATGGCAGCTTCGGCTGCGGTCACTGCCCCTGCGTTTGCGGACGAAGCTGCGGCCAAGAAGTGGATCGACAGCGAATTCCAGCCTTCGACCTTGTCGAAGGAAGACCAGATGAAGGAGATGCAGTGGTTCATCAAGGCCGCCGCCCCCTTCAAGGGAATGGAGATCAACGCCGTCTCCGAGACGCTGACGGTGCACGAATATGAATCGAAGACGCTGGCCAAGGCCTTCGAGGAAATCACCGGCATCAAGGTCAAGCACGACATCATCCAGGAGGGCGACGTCGTCGAGAAAATCCAGACCCAGATGCAGTCGGGCAAGAACGTCTATGACGGCTGGATCAACGATTCCGACTTCATCGGCACCCATTTCCGCTACGGCCAGGCGGTCGACCTGACGGAGTGGATGGCCGGCGAGGGCAAGGACGTCACCGATCCCCAGCTCGACGTCAACGACTTCATCGGCAAGTCGTTCACCACGGCGCCGAACGGGCATCTCTACCAGCTGCCGGACCAGCAGTTCGCGAACCTCTATTGGTTCCGCTACGACTGGTTCTCCAATCCCGACTACAAGGCCAAGTTCAAAGCCAAATACGGCTACGACCTCGGCGTCCCCGTGAACTGGTCGGCCTATGAGGATATCGCCGATTTCTTCACCAACGACATCAAGGAAATCAACGGCACCCGGATCTATGGCCACATGGATTACGGCAAGAAGGATCCCTCGCTTGGCTGGCGTTTCACCGACGCCTGGTTGTCGATGGCCGGCAACGGCGACAAGGGCCTGCCGAACGGGTTGCCCGTCGATGAATGGGGCATCCGCATGGAAGGCTGCCGTCCGGTCGGCTCCTCCGTCGAGCGTGGCGGCGACGTCAACGGCCCGGCGGCGGTCTATTCGATCGTGAAGTATCTCGACTGGATGAAGAAATATGCCCCGCCGCAGGCGCAAGGCATGACCTTCTCCGAATCCGGTCCGGTGCCGTCGCAGGGCAATATCGCCCAGCAGATCTTCTGGTACACCGCTTTCACCGCCGACATGGTGAAGCCCGGTCTGCCGGTGATGAATGCGGACGGTACGCCGAAATGGCGCATGGCTCCGTCGCCGCACGGCTCCTACTGGAAAGAGGGCATGAAGCTCGGCTACCAGGACGTGGGTTCGGCGACGCTCCTGAAGTCGACCCCGGTCGACCGCCGCAAGGCGGCCTGGCTCTATCTGCAGTTCATCGTCTCCAAGACGGTGTCCCTGAAGAAGAGCCATGTCGGTCTCACCTTCATCCGTGAATCCGACATCTGGGACAAGTCGTTCACTGAGCGCGCGCCGAAGCTCGGCGGCCTGATCGAGTTCTACCGCTCGCCGGCGCGCGTGCAGTGGACCCCGACCGGCAACAACGTGCCGGATTATCCGAAGCTCGCGCAATTGTGGTGGCAGAACATCGGCGATGCGTCGTCCGGTGCGAAGACGCCGCAGGCCGCGATGGACTCGCTCGCCGCTGCCCAGGATTCGGTAATGGAACGTCTGGAGAAATCCGGCGTCCAGGGCGCCTGCGGACCGAAGCTCAACAAGAAGGAAACCGCCGAATACTGGTTCGCGAAGTCCGCCAAGGACGGCAACATCGCGCCCCAGCGCAAGCTCGCCAACGAGAAGCCGAAGGGCGAAACCATCGACTACGACACCCTGATCAAGTCGTGGCCGGCCTCGCCGCCGAAGCGCGCCTCGGCGAACTGAGGTTGGCGTAACGAAAACAGCGAAGGCCGGGAGCGATCCCGGCCTTTTGCTATTGTCATTCCGGGGCGCGCAAAGCGCGGGTCCGGAATCCATCATCCCCGATCGTGGTTATGGATTCCGGGCCTGCGCCAGGTGGCGCATCCCGGAATGACGATATAATGATTGCCCGTCCGCCTCAGGAGGCCGCCATGCGCATGATCTTCCGTTGCGATCCGGCTTTGTCGGGGCATTTGCCGCGGCCGGTGCCGGCGCGCAGTGCGTTGCCGGACTGGCTGCGCGCGATGCCCGCGAAAGCGCATTCGGACATCCACGGCCGCGAGATCCGCACCGTCAAGCAATGCCCGCCCTTTATCGACGCCATGGCCTATGGCGTCCTGATCCTGCTGCCGTGCGACGTCGTCGTCGAGCGCGGCGCGTTTTCGTGGCAGTGGGACATTCCGGAGCCTGCGACAGCGGGGCATCCGCGCGCTCCCCTTAGCTTTCATGTCCCGGCCCAGTTCGCGGAAGCGCCGTTCGCGCGCGAAGGCCAGGCCGCGCTGAAATTCAACAGTTTCTGGACCATCGAACTCGAGCCCGGCTGGTCGCTGTTCGCCACCCATCCGGTGAATCGCGACGATCTCCCGTTTCGCCTGATATCGGGGCTGGTGGACGCCGATCGCTTCTACGACGGCGGCATCAATTTCCCGGCGCTGTGGACCCAGCCCGATTTTTCCGGAGTGCTGGCGAAGGGCACACCGGTAGCGCAATGCTTTGCGGTGCCGCGCGCCGCGCCCGAACTGGTGTTCGAGAGCCTTGATGAGGCGCACCAGACAGCCTATGCGAAGACGGTTTCCGAAGTGCTCGCCACGCCCGGCGTCTATCGCAAACGCTTTCGCGCGCGACGGGGGCGCTCAACCGCCTAGCGCGTAGCGCAATGCGGCCTCGTCGAGCCACAACCGGCCGTGCGGCGCCGAGGTCAGCGCCATCGCGATGGTGCCGAACATGGCCGGCCGCAGCCGATAGGCCGCCGCGTAGGCCCGCATGGCGCCGTCGAGATCGCCGTTTTCCTGCAGCACGATGCCGAGATTGAGCGCGGCTTCGGCGTGATCGGGCTTTTTCTGTAGCGCCGTGCGGTAGGCGTTCGCGGCCTTGTCGTAGTCGCGCAGATCCTGCCGGACGAGGCCGAGATCGAACCAGGCCGATGCGGGGGCATCGCCCGCCACTGCGCGTTCCAGCAGCGACCCGGCAAGCGCGTGGTCGCCATCTTCCCAGGCCAGCCGCCCCAGCCGCGCCGCGGCCTCGATGTTCTGCGGCACGATTTTCAGGATCGCCTGCCATGCCTCGCGCGTGGCCGTCCGCAGGCTTGCCTGGTAAAGCCTTGCCTGGTCGAGCGTGCGCGCCTTTTCCAGGAATCCCTCCCGCTGCGGCGCCAGCGCGATGGCGCGATCGAGATGAGATAAGGCGGCGTCAAAATCCCCGGCGGCGCGGGCGATGCGTGCGGCCAGCAGATGCGCGGCGGCATTGCCGGGCCGTTTTGCCAGGCTGGTCTCGACATGGCCGCGGGCGGACACGATCTCGCCTTGCGAAAACAGCACAGCGGCCAGGAGATGGCTGAGCATGGGGTCGCCGGGCGCGCGGCCCAGGCCTTGCTCGCACAGTTTGCGTGCTTCGTCGCGCTGGCCGGCATTGAAAGCGGCGGTGGCGCGACGAACGATGTCCTCAGGCGAGTGCTGGCTCATGCCGGCACATTAGAACAACGCCGTGCGCCTGCAACTGCCGGTCATCGTGCTGTTGAAGCGTCATTCCGGGGCGACGCGAAGCGTCGAACCCGGAATCCCGAGATTGTCGGCGCGAGATTCCGGAGTGCCGCTGACGCGCGCCCCGGAATGACGGCGCAACGTTACTCCGCCGGATCCAGCGCGGCACTCAGCGTCGGATAATCCGTATATCCCTTGGCGCCGCCGCCATAGAACGTCGCCTTGTCGGGCGCGTTCAAGGGCGCGCCGCGCTTGAAGCGTTCGACCAGGTCGGGATTCGAAATGAACAGTTTTCCGAACGCGATCAGGTCGGCCTCGTTGGCCGCCAGCACCTTGTTGGCGAGTTCGAAGTCATAGCCGTTGTTGGCCATGTAGGCGCCCGAAAAGCGCTTGCGCAAGGAGGCGTAGTCGAACGGCGCGATGTCGCGCGGGCCGCCGGTGGCGCCTTCGATGACATGGAGATAGACGAGCTTCAGGGCGTTGAGGTGATCGACGATGTAGTCGAACAGCGGCTGCGGATTGCTATCGGAGATATCGTTGGCCGGCGTCACGGGCGAGATGCGGATGCCGGTGCGCTCGGCGCCGGCTTCGGCCGAAACCGCCTTGGCAACCTCCAGCATCAACTTCGCCCGGTTCTCGATCGATCCGCCATAGGCGTCGGTGCGCTTGTTGGCGCCGTCCTTGGCGAACTGATCGAGCAGATAGCCGTTGGCGCCATGGATCTCGACGCCGTCGAAGCCTGCTTCCAGCGCATTCGCGGCACCGCGCTTGAAGCCTTCGATGATCCCCGGAATTTCCTCCAGCGTCAGCGCGCGGGGCGCCGAGACGTCGGCGAACGTGCCGTTGACGAAGGTCTTGCCCTTGGCAGGGATCGCCGATGGCGCAACCGGCGCGCCGTTATTCGGCTGCAGCGAGGTGTGCGAAATACGGCCGACATGCCAGAGCTGGATGAAGATGCGCCCGCCGCGCTCGTGCACGCGATCTGTCACCTTGCGCCAGCCGGCGACCTGTTCCTTGGAGTAGATGCCGGGCGTGTCCTGATAGCCCTGGCCCTGTTGCGAGATCTGGCTCGCCTCGGTGATCAGGAGGCCGGCGGAAGCGCGCTGCGCGTAATATTCGACCGCGAGCGGGCTCGGCACCAGGCCGGCGACCGCGCGGTTGCGCGTCAGCGGCGCCATCACGAGTCTGTTAGGAAGCGTGATCGGGCCAAGCTTATAGGGCTCGAAGAGTTTGGACGACGTGCTCATTTTTTTGGCTTTCGTACTTGTAAAGGCAGGGAGGTGGTCTGAACGAAGGGTACAGATGAGTTGTGCACTGCGAAAGGCCGCGGCAAGCCGCTAGCCATTCGAAAAGTGCAGTCTAGCCCCGCGCGATCTTGGCCGTATGAGCTATGTCAACAAACCGTGTGGCGTTAACGCAGGATAATTCGTTCGAAATCAGCAACAACGCAGCATAAGAGATCTCCCGGCTGGTGCCCGGGAGATTTATTGTAGTTATTCCGGGTCTGGTCCTTCGGACCATCCCGGAATGACGGCGATTAATTAGCTCACCCCGAGGAAATCCCGCTTTCCGACTTCCACGCCGTTGTGGCGCAGGATGCCGTGGGCGATGGCGGCGTGGAAGTAGAAATTCGGGAAGGCATAGCCGCTGGCGAACTGCTGGCCCTTCAGCGTCATGCTGGTAGGCCCCACCGGGAATGTCACGTCGCGGGCATCGGCGCCCTCGAACTGCGCCGGCTTGAACGTCTTCACATAGTCGATGGTCCTGGCGAGCCGCTGCTTCAATTCGTCGAAGCTCTTCTCGGTATCGGGCGTGGTCGGCACCTCGCTGTGCGTCAGCCGCGCGCAGCTTTTTCCGGCGAAATCGCAGGCGAGCTGGATCTGTCGGCTGAACGGCAGCATGTCCGGATAAAGCCGTGCCGAGAGCAGCACCTCGGGCTGTATGTTTTTTGCCTTGCAGTGCGCCTCGGCCTTGGTGAGAAGCCCACTGA
>JBAUUA010001290.1:0-2530 GCA_049582465.1 Bradyrhizobium sp.
TTGCCGAATATGCGCCGGTGGTGACGCTGGTCGCCGTGATCGGCGCCTATTTTGCCGCCGACGGTCTGCAGGCCTCGGGCTTCATGGCGGTGTTCGTGTTCGGCATCGTGCTCGGCAACAAGGAAGCGTTCGGTTTTGCCATGGAGCCCGACGAGGCGCGAAAGCTGGACGAATACGTCTCGACCACCGCCTTCATCATGCGGCTGTTCATCTTCATGCTGGTGGGAGCGCAGGTCGATTTCGGCCTCATGAATCAATATTTGTGGGGCGGCGTGATCGTCGTCACCGTGTTGATGCTGGTGGCCCGGCCGGTCACCGTGTTCGCCTGCGCGCTGCCCGACCGGCGCGCACGGTGGAGCGTGCGCGAGATGCTGTTCATGTGCTGGACGCGCGAAACCGGGGTCATTCCCGGCGCGCTGGCCGGACTGCTGCTGGGCATGAAGGCGCCCGGCGCGCAGATGATCGCCTCGGTCACCTTCATCGCCATTCTGATGACCATCCTGATCCAGGCGCCGACCACCAAGTGGCTCGGCAAGGGCCTGGGACTTTTGGAAACCAAGGCGCGACCGTAGCCGTCCTGGGCGCCGGCAATGCGTGTTCCGGCCCGAATTTTCCATCCGCACCGATGAAGCGATCGAACGGAAGCATTGTGCCGGGCGTCCCGAGGGCGCACTGAATGCCGGCTTCCAGGACTCGGCGGGCCGTCAGGTGTGACCGCGGTCACAGGCCTATCCGCGAGAGTTGAACGATCCTCCCGGCATCTCATACCAACACCTGTTCGCGCTCCCAGAAGAGCCCCTTCCTTGACCGACAGGCGTCCTTGCGATGAGATTCATCCGTCCGATATCGCGCTTCATTTCGAACACCTGGCTTGCTGCCGGGCCGCTGGTGCTGTTGTTCGTGTTTGTCATCGGCGTCCCGGCCATCTTCGGACTCGTTCACGTCATCGTCGCACGGATATGGGGCCCCGAAGCGGCCGACAACTTCTTGATGAACGCCGGGATGCTGGCGGGGATGGCGTTCGTGCTCGCGCCGATCGGTCTGGCCGCCTATGCCATGGTGTGTGTTGCGAAATGGCTTGTGCACAAGAACGAGCCATAGGCGCCGTTCAGGCACCACGACACGCTGCTGCCGGCCGGAATGTTCTATCCCGGAAGCGAGGCTACGCCGCCCGGACTGTCGCGAGGAAGCTATCGACCTCCAGCTTCAGCCGCTCGGACTGCTTTGCGAGCTCGCCGGCCGAACCGAGAACCAGTTCGGCGGCCGTTCCGACCTGGCCCGATGCCTGCGTCACGCCGGCAATGTTTTGCATGACCCCCTGCGTGCCCTGCGCGGCCTGCTGCACGCTGCGGGCGATTTCCTTGGTCGATCCACCCTGTTCCTCCACCGCGGCGGCGATGGTCGTGGCGATCTCGTCGATCTGGGCGATGGTGGCGCCGATCTCGCGTATCGCCCCGGCCGTTGCGCCGGTGGCGTCCCGGATCGCCTGGATCTGATCGGCGATTTCCTCGGTCGCTTTCGCGGTCTGGGTCGACAGCGCTTTCACTTCGCTCGCCACCACGGCGAAGCCCTTGCCGGCCTCGCCGGCTCGCGCGGCTTCGATCGTCGCGTTCAAGGCCAAGAGGTTGGTCTGTCCGGCGATGTTTTGAATAAGTCCCATCACCTCGCCGATCTTCTGTGTCGCCTCCAGCAACCCGTCCACCATGGCATTGGTGCGGCCGGCCTGGGCAACGGCGCTTTGCGCCATCGATGCCGATTGCGCGATCTGTCGGGAGATTTCCTGCCCCGAAGTCGAAAGTTCCTCAGCCGCGGCGGCCACGGTCTGCACATTCGTCGTGGTCTGTTGCGCGGCTGCGGCGACGGTGGTGCTCTGCCGCGTCGTCTCCTGCGCGATGGCGGACAGGGATTGCGCCGAACGCTGCATTTCGGTGGCTGCCGAAGCCGCGCCGGCGACAATGCCGCCAACATTTTTCTCGAACTCGCCCGCGATCCGGTTCATGGCCGATTTCCGCTCGGCAACCGCGCGAGCCTCCGCCTCTTCCCGGTCCGCGCGGACACGTTCGGCATCGATCAGCCGGTCCTTGAAAACGGCGAGGCTGCGCGAGATATGGCCGATCTCGTTACGATACTCGACGAACGGGACCTCGACGTTCAGCTCCCCCTTCGCCAGACCGTCCATGACGCCGCAGATCGCACCGAGCGGCCGAACCAGGCCGCGACCGAGCGCGAATGCGGCCAGTCCCGCGATGAGCAATCCCAAAAGGCCGCCTGCCACGATCCACATGGCGCGCTCGAACACCACCGCGTCGATATCGTCCGTATAGACGCCGGCCTGGATCGCGAGCAGCTCGTCGCCCTCGCCAAACCCGCCGGCATAGGTGAGCTTCGGCAGTTCGGGACCCCCCGCCGCTTTCGGCACCTGGTATTCGAGGAAACCGCCGCCGGTGCGGGCCTTGCCGACGATATTTTGAATCAGCAGCTGGCCCTGATTGTCCTTGTAATCCCAGCGATTGACATTGATGTATTTCGG
>JBAUUA010001291.1:0-1632 GCA_049582465.1 Bradyrhizobium sp.
TCACCACCGCGCCGTGCTCGTCGTAGATCACGCCGATTTCCGGGCCGGCCAATGTCTGCAGCACGGTCTCGCTTTCGCGCGCGATCGTCGAGGTCGGCACGTTGACCACGGACAATGTGTGCAGCCCCTGCGACTTGGCATAACGCAACGCCGCCAGGGTATCGGCGGTCTCGCCGGATTGCGAAATGAAGATCGCCAGATCGCCCTTGCGCAACGGCGCTTCGCGGTAGCGGAATTCGGAAGCCACATCGAGCTCGACCGGCACCCGCGCGAGCCGCTCGAACCAGTATTTGGCGATATAGCCGGCATAGCTGGCAGTGCCGCACGCCGTGATCGAAATCCGCTGGATGTCCTTGAAGTCGAACGGCAGCTTGACCGGCAGCGACACGCGCTCGGCCGCCATGTCGACGCAGCGCGCCAGCGTGTGGCCGACCACCTCGGGCTGCTCGTGAATCTCCTTTGCCATGAAGTGGCGGTAATTCGCCTTGTCGACCAGGAACGACGACGCGCCGGATTTCAGCACTTCGCGGTTCACCACCGCGCCGTGCTCGTCGTAGATCACGCCGATTTCACGGGTCAGGACCACCCAGTCGCCATCCTCGAGATAGCTGATGGTGTCGGTAAAGGGCGCGAGCGCGATCGCATCCGATCCCAGATACATCTCGCCATCGCCATGGCCGACCGCCAGTGGCGAGCCCTTGCGGGCGCCGATCATCAGATTGCCAAATCCCTTGAAGACGAAGGCCAGCGCGAACGCGCCGCGCAGCTGCGGCAGCGACGCCTTCACCGCCTCCTGCGGCGACATTCCCTTGAGCAAATAGGAATTGACCAGATGCACCACGACTTCGGTGTCGGTATCGCTCTGGAATTTCGCGCCCTGCTTCTCCAGCATCTGCCGCAATTCGCGGAAATTCTCGATGATGCCGTTGTGCACCACGGCGACGTTGTCCGTCGCATGCGGATGCGCATTGGTCTCGGTCGGCTTGCCGTGGGTGGCCCAGCGCGTGTGCCCGATGCCGGTATGGCCGGCCAGCGGCTCGGAGCGCAGCCGCGTCTCGAGATTCTTGAGTTTGCCTTCGGCGCGGCGGCGCTCGAGATGGTCGCCTTCGAGCGTGGCGACGCCTGCGGAATCGTAGCCGCGATATTCGAGCCGCTTGAGCGAATCCACGATCTGATCGGCGACCGGACCACGCCCCAAAATGCCGACAATGCCGCACATACGGATCCAATTTCCCAGGCTGTCGAAAGAACTTTAAAAACCGCTGGAAACTCTTAACGAGATTCAAAGCGATCGAGGTACTCAATAATTATTGCCAATTGAGTCAGGGTAAAGCGTCAGGCTTAACAGGCCTCTCCGATGGCATACCTGCCTGTCCGGATTGAGCGCGCGGCTTAACGCGCGGTCAACTCTTTTTCGGGAAGGATGGGCCATTCGGAGGCAGGCTCGTGACGGACACACGCGACCACCCACACGGCGATCGGGACCACATTTCGCTGCATTCGCACGCCAGCGAGACCGGTGGCAGCCACCTTGCCCACTGGCCGCCGCCGCAGCGCGGCCGCGAAGTCAAGCCGGCGCAGGTGATGCACCCACATCACCCGGGCGAGCCGGAACCGCACGCGAAACCGCAC
>JBAUUA010001292.1:0-3288 GCA_049582465.1 Bradyrhizobium sp.
TGGCGGTGTTCACCACCGCGCCGACGCCGGTCGTGACGCCGCAGCCGATGTAGCAGCTCTTGTCGAACGGCGCGTCTTCCCGGATTTTTGCCACCGCGATTTCCGGCAGCACGGTGAAGTTCGAAAACGTCGAGCATCCCATGTAGTGGAAGATCGTCTGACCCTTGTAGCTGAAGCGGGATGTGCCGTCGGGCATCACGCCCTTGCCCTGCGTGGCGCGGATGGCGGTGCAAAGGTTGGTCTTCTGGCTGAGGCAGCTTTTGCACTGGCGGCATTCCGGCGTGTAGAGCGGTATCACATGATCGCCGGGCTTGACTGACGTGACGCCTGTTCCCACCTCGCGGACGATGCCGGCGCCTTCGTGGCCGAGGATCGAGGGGAAAATCCCCTCGCTGTCCAGGCCGTCGAGGGTGTAGGCGTCGGTGTGACAAATCCCTGTTGCCTTGATTTCGACCAGGACCTCACCGGCCTTGGGTCCTTCCAGATCGAGTTCGACGATCTCAAGCGGCTTCTTTGCCTGAAACGCGACGGCGGCGCGTGTCTTCATGTACCGTTCCTCCACCCAGAGATTTTTGCTTGAGTTTGGAAAATTTACGGCTTTTGAAAATCCTTGGGGTCCGCTGGGTAGACCCTTCGTTGGCAACGCGGCGCGCTCACAACGCGCTGAAGGCCCAAGCATCTCTTTATGTATCTTTGAAACATTGCACGCTTACGTCGAATGTCAAGACCGGTAGTTTCGGAGGTGTCGTAACGAGATAATCGCCGACGCGGTTTTGCGATGCGGCAAAATTGTTTGCCCACCAAAGCGGTGACGTTCACCGCGCGTGAGGGTTTTCTTGCATACGCAAACATGAGTTCTTGTCGAAATTCTGAAACGCTGAGATAGATTGGGCGTATTATTGCCAAGCCGTATTTTGCATGGAGGGCAGCTTGATAGAAATCATCCTGACCGTCTGCGCCATCGCCAATCCTGCCAATTGCGAGGAAAAGCATCTTCAATTCGCCTGGGACGGCTCGATCCAGCAATGCATGATGGCCGCGCAGCCCTATATCGCGCAGTGGATCGACCAGCACCCCGCCTGGAGAACACAGAAATGGACCTGCGGTTACCCCGGCAGCAGGAAGCAGGACATTTGAGCCAGCCCACGTGGGCGCGTGCCCAAATGCGTCGTTCGCGCCCGGCGCTCGAAGCGAGGCTGCGCGGCGACTCCTTCGAATACCGGCGCTGCAATTTTTAGTTTGGGCCGAATGCAATACCCCAGGGCAACTCCCCGACCTGGATCGATTTGATAACCCGCAAGCGTGCCACGTCGATGACCGAGACGTCGTTGGAGACGCCATTGGCCACCAGCAGATACTTCTCGTCCGGCGTAAAGGCGCCGTGCCAGACCCTTTGGCCGACCAGCAGGTATTTCAAGACCGCGTGAGTGACGCCATCGACGACGGCGACCCGATTGGCGGGCCCGAGATCGACGAAGCCGAGCTTGCCGTCCCTGGTGATATTGATGCCGACCGGCTGGATTGCCTCGGATCGCAGACCCGGAACTTCGAACTTCACGGTCTGCTTGAGTTGCCGTGTTGCCGGATCGATGATGGCGAGGTCGCCGCCGATCTCCGAGGTAACCCATAACTCCGATCCGTCGGTCTTGAATGCCGAAAAGCGCGGGCGAGAGCCGACCAGCAGATTGCCGACGATCTGGCGGCTTGTGGTGTCGATGAAGTGAACCATGCTGGTCGTTTCCGACGTGCATATAAGCGTCTTGGAATCCGGGCTGACCGTCATGCCCTCGGGCTCGATGCCGACCGAGACCTCGCCGATGGAGGCGCGCTTCTCCAGATCGAGCACGGTCACCATCGCGTCGTTCTCATTGGCGACGTAGAGAATCTTCCCCGCCGGATCCATCGTGAACTGCTCGGGATCCGGACCTGACGGCAAGTCGCCGGCGCTGTTATAGGTTTTAGCGTCGAAGACCTGGATGATGTCGTCGTCGCCGAGCGCGACGTAGACCAGCTTGCCATCGTGGGAAACCTCGATGCCGCGCGGTCGTTGCCCGGTCTTGATGGTTGCAACCGTCTCCATCTTGTCGGTATCGATCACGGAGATGGAATTTCCCTTTTCGTTGGAGACATAGGCAAGGAAGGCGGAAGCCGATTCGGCCGAGAGAGATAGCCCAAGTAGGGAAAGGCCAAGGACCGCGGTCCAGCGCATATCGAACATGTCGTGTTCTCCAACCTCAGGTCCGGCGGTGTCGCATGGAAAGATTCCCTGCCGGGAGTCCGGACTCTATTTGATGCTGATCCGCGGAGATAGACAACCGTCGGCGGGCCGAAGGGAACCGGGCTTGCCGTTTCGTTGCGCGACACGGCAAATGGAGTACCCTCATCGTCGCAACCAGCCTAATGGAAGACAAAATGAAATGTGGGAATCGGCCGCGATCGCCGAAGCAACTCGAAACGGTCAGGCGGGATGAAATGCTGCAATGCAATCGAGCCAATTGTACGAACCTTGCATCGGAGACGTGAATTGTTCCGGGTTCTCTTTGCCGTCTGCGCGCTAATCGCTTCGAGCGGGATGGGACTGGCCGATCAGCCGCTTGAAATCAAGATCGGCTACCTCCATCAGGCGCCGTCGAGATTAAGGATATCGCTGATCGACGTCCCGGCAGCCAATGACGGTCTCGCCGGCGCGCAATTGGCGGTCGAAGACGATAACGCGACAGGACGGTTTCTCAGCCAGCACTACACGCTGATCGAGAAACTGGTCGGCGAGGGCGACGATCCGGTCGCGGCCATGAATGCGCTGGCCGATCAGGGGGCCTCGTTCATCGTCACGAATCTCGATGCAGACCGCTTGCTGAAGGTTGCGGACGCGGGCCAGGCGCGGGGCGAGACGTTGATCAATGCATCCGCGCTGGACGAGCGCCTGCGGGAGCAGGATTGCCGCGCCAATGTCATTCATGTTGCGCCGACGCGCTCCATGCTGGCCGATGGGCTCGCGCAATATCTGATCTGGAAGAAGTGGACCAAATGGATGCTGATCGTGGGCTCCCACGAAAAAGACCAGCTGTTCGCCGATGCCTTGCGCCATGCCGCGACGCGCTTTGGAGCCAAGATCGTCGACGAACGTGTATTCAAGGACAATGGCGGGGCGCGGCGCACCGATAGCGGGGTCGCCGAGATCCAGCGGCAGATGCCGGTGGTAACGCAAGGCGCGCCCGAGCACGACGTACTGGTTGCTGCCGATGAAAGCGAAGTCTTTGCCGGCTATTTGCCCTACCGGACATGGGA
>JBAUUA010001293.1:0-5274 GCA_049582465.1 Bradyrhizobium sp.
GCGCTCAGCTCTCCTGTTTGACAGGTCTTAGCCCTGTGGGGCTGGCGTGGTAGCGGGAAAACTCAGCGGCGCTCCTCTAACCGAGAAAGCCCCTACAGGTTTGGGCTGCCCGGCAATCCTTTTGCGCACCGCTGCGGATAGCCGGTTACGAGCGCGCCCTCTTGGAATGGAGGAAGTTATTTCCGGCGCTATTGCATTTTGCAGCGAGTCGACCTTCGCTATGAGCGTGGAAAGCTGAGCAGATATCTTCTTCACGTCGACATGCTCATCCGTGATGCTCTGTCTTAGCGAAGCAAGCGCAGTTGAATCCTGGTGAAGCAGCGCTGTGTTGTGTTGCAATGAGGAGCTGTTCTCTTCCAGAGAGGCAACGTGTTGTTGCTGAACCGACTGAATATCCTTCAAAGCGGCGAGAACCGGATCCGGTGTTGGATCGGAAGCTTTCTGGTGCGGAAGCAGTCCGGCCAGATAGCTGACATTCGGCAGGGCAAAATCGGAAGGCGAAAGTGTATAGACGGCCGCACTGGCGTTGAGGCCAAGAGCGAACACCGACAGCGCAAAGATCGATTTCCGGCTGGGTCGCTTGCTTGGTGCTGCGGATGCGGGTTGTTCGGTTTGGTTCTGCGTTTCCGATGTCGTGGTCACGTGCGTCGACCTCAAATGAGTGAACAAAAAACGGAGCCGTCGCTGGATCGTCCTCGCGACGGCTCCTCTACGCGGCACTCATCTAACTGGTCTGGATTATGGGCTGATGAGATTAATTCCACGTTATCGCCGCAGCTCCAGCCCGGAGACATGGGTACGGTTGTCGCTGGGACCTGAGTGACAGGCTCGTGCCGAACGGGTTGTCGAGGGGGTTGCGGCGTCTCTTGCTCCCGGTCGATCATTGCTCCGCGAACCGCTACTTTGCAGTGATCGCGTCCGTTCCCGGCGGGGCTTCCGCAGGCGGCGGCCTCCATCGCCCAGGACAATCCGCTAAAGATTCGAGCATGCGCAAACCAGAGCCTAAGGAACCGGACGCTTTAAGCCATCGTCGATCTAGACGCGGCACATTGTCCATCCCATCCCGGTTGGCGCTCGGCCTCCAGAAAAAATCAGGCGGCCCGATGAGTGCGGTTTGGGATCGCGGTAACTTGCCTGCTTAAGAAGACAGATCTTAATTTTTCCGCCAGCCAGAACAAAAAGATCGCGGCAAACGAGAGAGCGAATATTTCGGCGGCGAACAGAAATGCTTGCATCGCATTTGTCATAGCGTCCTCCACTCTGTAGATTTTTCGCTTTTGTTCCTCTTCAATTTCCTAGAATCCAGTACGCGCAGGCCCTACTCGTCTGTTTCATCACCCTGCAGCTTACCGGTCAGGCTATTGATGAAGTGCAATGTGCTGCAGCCTGGACATAGTACCGGGACGAGGACGTTCTCTGCGTCATCGTCTAGCCAATGCTGGACGTTCATGCCCGTCCTGGGGCATCTGAATATTATGTGATGGCCCATGCGCAACAGTATGGTCCGATGCCGCAGAGCGCCAACTCCGGATGTTTACGTAGGCGCTGAGGCCGGACTCTCACTGATCTGCCGAATTGCCAAGCCCCCTGTTCCGCCAGCGTAGCTGGATCAAAAAGGCGCACGCAAACCGATTCAGCCCTCGTCGTACCGACTGCGGTCCCCTTTCGCGACCCAACATCCAGCGACTTCACTCTCTGCCCGGCCCGGGCGATGCTGGGGGATGCACAACCGCTGATTTTGTGGCCGATCATTGCGGATGAAAACTCCGAAAGATAAGCCCATGAAAAAAAGGACGAGCACTCGCCGGAAGCCGGCGCCGCGCGATCATTCGAAGCAACCAAAAGATATTAGCCGTCACGATGGCTCCCTCGGCCGCTGGCGCGCAGCACGCGAATGGCCGCCTGATGCCGAACCGACGCGACTGTCGTCAGGGTTTTGCGCGGCCGACGGTCGAAGGCTCGGAGGCAGGCACTGTCTGCGGCACGACCAGGTGAGCCGGCGGCTCGGATGGGGTCAGGTTCGCGCCGGCTCGGGCCACAACCGCGGATGTGATCACGGGATCACCACGACCCAGCGAATCGTTTCTGAGGTCAGACCACAGCCAAACTATGCCGATCGCCGCGACAATGGCGGCAATCGTCACCGGGACTAACTCTCGACGCTGGTCGTTGGCAGGCATCCGTCTCGCTCTACAATTGATTCCAGCGGAACGTCTTTGCCGGAATTGATTTCGAAGCAGTTAATGAACGACCGGCACCCGCCGCCGTGGCCGGGCGGGGCGGCTTTCGCGGGCGGACGTGTTCTGGCCGTGCTATCCTGCAGACATGGGATCAGCCGTCTGGATAGGAATTTTTGTTGGCTCTACGATCGGTGGACTTATTCCGGAACTCTGGGGTGGCGACATGATCTCTTATTCGGGCGTGCTGCTCAGCGGCGTCGGCGCCTTCGTGGGATTGTGGCTCGCCTCGCGGGCGTCAAGATGAAAACGGGATTGAAGGCCAAATCGAAATGACGGTCCCACCTCGTGCGCCCAAGGCTGAAGATTATTCGGTTGTTCCGGGGTCGCGGGGACCTCGCCGTGATTTTCGCATCAGCGTGGGTTTGCGCGAAGGTTGGGACGCTGATGGCCGCGTCTTCGACGTTTCGGAAGCCGTCCGCACAGCCCGCGCCTGGATGAAACGCCGCGTGGAGGCGGGCCAGCCCGCATTATCCGGCATGTTCACCCGTGCGGAAGTCACCTACGCGTGGCCGCGCCCGGACGGCACGGTTGGCTCGGATCGCGAGCCGGTGGCGCTGTTCACCGGCGAAGCCGTTCACGCCTATCTCGGCCACCTGTCCGACGAGACAATCGAGGCGATGTTGAACGAGCTGTCGGTCGAACTTGGCGCCGCGCTCGGGCAGGAGCGAATCTATGTAGCCTTCGCTGACCGGACCTGGATTTTGGATGCCGGTGAACGTTAGGAAGCGGAGGTCCGGCTGATTTGCCGGTTGGCAATTCCCCGCGCTTGCGCAAACGTGCTCACGCGCACCCCGAGCCAGACAGCGATGCGCGGTCGTCAACAAAGGCGAAGCTCAAGCACTCCCGCGGGTAGACGCGTCGAGATTTCTGTTCTCCTCCGGCGGTATCGGCGGATAGCCGGGGAACTTGTACCACCCCGGCGGGACGACTTCTTCCTGGCTGGGATGCACGAAGCCATGAGGGTGTGCGCGGTAGTGATGAACCCTGGCGGCACTGGCGGGCGCACACAGGCTGATCAAGAGGCCCAAGAAAAGGCCAAAGGCCAAAACGGTACGCATTGAATATGCTCCACACGACCCATTGTCGTCGGTGCATATGTGGTGCGCTGGCAGCACCGCCCCATTGTTGCGGCTTCACGATGAATCACATGGGCGGCATTGTCAGTGCCTAACCAGGATCGACCCGCGGGCGTTCTCCGAAGAAACAATCCGCCTCGCGACGAAACCATTTTCCGGACCGCGCGAAGAACTGCCGAAACCAACGCCGGCTACTCTCTCCTCGACCAAATGAGGGAGTCTGCTCATGTGGACGCTCGTGAATCTATTTTACCGCGCCTATTGCCGCGCACGTCTATCCGAGATGCGCAAGTTCGGTCTCGCCCACTGAGGATGAGCAACGCAGGCGCAGAGCCGGAGCGGTATTACTGTCCGCCTTGCACGATTATCGCGGTGAGGCACTCACCTGCATCAGAGACGGCGCCGGTCTTACTTCAAAGTAGCCGGACGCTTACGCCTCTGGGGTAGGTGGAAAAGGGTGGCGCCCGGCTACTTGGCCGCGCGGCGGTGCGGCACCTTTCAGGGAAACACCGATCATTTAATTTTGTAGAAAGTCCGGAGAGCAGCGGCGAAATTTAATGTATTGCGTTGCGACAATCGAACAGCATGTAGCCGGGCGCACGAAACGAGGCTCCGGCATTTTCCGGGCATTGGTGGCGCAATGGGTCGCGGCTATCCGGGCGCGCGGTTTTCCCGGACCGCGCCGGTGAGCGGGTTTGCCCGCAGCCACGCGCTGAATTCGCGCTCGGCAACATTGACTTGCGCGTCGGTGCTTCGCATCAAACGGGAGAGACGCCAGCCATCGATATCGCCGCCGCGCATGACGGCTCGTTCGCGGACGGTGCGCGCAGCGACGCCCAGGCTGCGACAGCGCTGACTGAAACTTGCCGGTATCTTCGCGTTGCTCCATGTGATCATCGTCAATCCTCGGGTTGTCGGGGCAACAGGATCGACGATCGATGGTTGCGCGATCCTGTGCGGCGCGGTTAACGCGCGGCTAAAAGCCGGGATCGACAAACGGGGACATCGCAAGGCAGAGGGATCCTAACGATACGGTCTCTCGTCGCAGACATAGGTCCGCGGTGCCACGCGATAGGCCGTGTAGCGATAGTATGGCCGGTAAGCGTAGCCGAGATAAAGCGCCGGCGGCTCTCCGCCGTAGTAGGCATCGTGATAGAAATTATAGACCGGGCCGAAGGCGCAGCGGTAGGGAGCCCACCCCGCTCCTCCGATCCGCGGCGCGACACCGACCTCGGCGGGAATGACCGGCCAGCGCTCATGGGCCGGGGCCGGGGCGGACAGGGCTGTGGCAGTCAGCGCGACAGCGGTCATGCAAGCCAATGCGTTTCTCATGCTCTCATTCCCCGCCGGTTTCGCCGTGCGGATTGTCGGCCTGGATCGGCCTTCTGTCGAGCGCGAAGCGCAAGGCGAGAACCGGCGTCGGCGGCCGCGAATACCTGTTGCGGCGGGGCTGGCGACTTCGTTTGCGAGCCCGGCTACAGCCCCGATTTTGCCAGTCCTGGATTGCCCCCATGTGACGCAGGCTGTTGCATAAAATCATCATCAAGCTTTCAAAGTTCAATTCTTCCCGGAATTCTTTTGACTGTGTAGCGATCTGTACCGTTAGGTCATTGACGCTGGGCCTAAGGATCGTTGCCATGTTGGATGCAGTTACCGCGCTCTTCGGCGTCATCAGCGTCGGAATATTTCTCGCCCACGCCGTCGACGGCTACTGGTCGCGCTGATCGGCCGCGTGCCGAACCGCCGCGCCGGTTACCGTTGAGCGCCGGCGCGCCGCGAACGTCGCTTCGCCATTTTCGATACCCCCGACTGTCCGTCTTTGACGACGGACCACTCCCGGATGACAGGTCCGAACTGAAACAGCTTCGCCAGGATCCCGGCGACGCATCGGCGGAAGCCTGCCGGCTCGGCCGGAACCGGCTTGGCGCAGGCATCCAGTCCCGCGCCCGCCCCTGTTG
>JBAUUA010001294.1:0-2561 GCA_049582465.1 Bradyrhizobium sp.
TATCGGCTGAGGAGACGATCGAACTGGCGCGGAGCAAGGGCCTGCATCCGGTTTTGAATGTCCGCACCGAATCCAGTCAGGAAAAAAATCGCGCCGCCGGCGTCAGCTGGATCAACCTGGCGTTTGCTAAGGGGGAAAGAACGCCTCTAGGCGGAAACCGCTAAAGTCTCCGTCATTGCAAGGAGCAAAGCGACGAAGCAATCCATAGTCGCTATGCCGCACCGTGGATTGCTTCGCGGAGTTTATCATCGGGCGCGCATCCGCGCGACCCGTTGGCTCGCAATGACGGCTTTGGCGGACTCCGTCAGCCCTAAGCCGAAGCGCGGCTTTCCTCGCCTGGCCTGCTCGCGGCCTTCGCGAAAATCCCGGACTTTGCGGACGGCATCTTGCGCGCATTGGCTTTCGCGGCGTGCCCGTTCATCAGCTTGCCGTTGGCGTGGCTGGCGTGACCGTTCAGCTTCCGCTTCAGCTCTTTCTTGAGCTTCTTCGCCGCCTCTTTTTCGGCCTTTTTCAACGCCTTCCGTTCGGCCTTGGCCTTCAGGCGCAGCCGCTCGGCCCGCGCCTCGGCGCGCTTCTTCTTGCGCTTCTTTTCGCAGGCGTCGCATTTGCAGCCGATCGGCTTCAGATACGCCTTGAAGTAATCGGTGCCGTAATCGTAGTTGATCTCCTCGCCCGGTTCGATGTTCTTGATGGCGCGGATCACCACCTTGCGCTTGCGCGGGTTGACGTCGGATTCCGCGTTCGGCTTGCAGGCGTGGTTGATATAGCGGGCGATGTTCTTGCGCACCGACCCGTCGATGGTCCAGCGGTTGTTGAGCTCGAACAGATATTTGTTCTCGATCGCGTCATCCTTCTTCTTCCGGGAATCCAGCAGCGGCCCGAAATAGCGGATGATTTTGGCGCCCTTCTTGATCGGCTTGGTGGCGAAGAGGCCAAGCCCGGTGCGGGAACGGCCGACGCGATACGGTTTTTTAGGCGAAATGGCAGGCATGATCGATAAAACAACTGCACGCTAGTGAGAGAGGGGATCGCGAAGGCGTTGTTCTAGGACGATTCCGCGCCGATGTCAGGCTTTTCGCGCGATTTGCCTGAACCTTCCCCAGCTTGCACGCGTCGAACACCGGGTTCCCTCTGGAGGCGGCTCGCATGAAGCGCATTTCACATCGCCGCATTGCCAAACAAAGGGGTCTTTGGTCTGGAATAGCCTTTTCGTCAGGAATAGCTTTGGCACTGTCGATTTGAGCCGCTTCCGGACCAATTCCCAGGGCCAGCGCCCAAACAATCGGCAGCGTCTATACGTCCACCGCCCCGGCAAGCTGCCGCATCTCCGGCGCACGCGATGGCGTCGACGACTCCACGGTTCTGTCCGGGCAAGGCCGGCCTCGGCGTCTTGGTGAGCGAAGACGATCTGCGCGAAACCGTCTCGGTCGGCCGCAACCGCGCGACGGCGGCGAGCGAGCCGGCCGCGCACGCCTGGTTCGGTCCCTTCAATTCCAGCACTGCAACCGTCGAATGGCGTGCGCTGGACGGCAAGCCGTTCGCGATCGTCCAGCGCTGGCACCTCGACGATATCAGCGACGAGGACAAAAACGGCCGTCCGACCGCCAAACCGATGCTGGTGGTGACACGGCTGCCGCCGGGGCCGGTGTGTCATGTGGCCTATGTCGACGTGAAAGCCAATCCCGACGCCAACGAACTCGCCCGCAAGGCCGCCGACGAAGTCGCACGCGGTTTCCAATGCGGCAAGGACGACGTGAAGGTGATCGGCAACAGCGGCCGCGCCGTCGAACTGGCGCTACGGCGCTGATTACGCCACCGGCATCTGCCCGATCGCGCGCTTGAGCATGGCATCCAGCAGCATGCCGGCATCGGTGCCTTTCGGCAGCCGGTGCAATATGTCGCTCAGACGGCCATCGAGCAGCAGCATGGTGAAACCGTGCACCAGCGACCAGGCGCGGGCGATATCTGCCGCCTGCCCGAGCGACAGCGCCTGCTCCGAAATCTGTTCCTGGCGGCTGACGCCGATCGCGCCGGCAAGCCCGGCGAACGAGGCATTGGCGGCCTCGCACAGCGACGGCCGCGACATGTCGAGACGTTCGGTGCGGAACATCAGCCCGTACATGCCGGGATGCGCCTGCGCGTAGGCGACATAGGCCCTGGCCCGCGCCATCGCCTTCTCCAATGGCGCCGCGGCCGAGGCGCCGGCGGCCGCCATCGCGGCGTTGAACTGACGAAAGCCGATCGCGGCAAGTTCGCTGACGAGCCCGGTGAGGTCGCCGAAATGATGCGTCGGCGCGGCATGTGATACCCCCGCCTCGCGCGCCACCGCGCGCAGCGTCAGGCCGGCAAGCCCGTCGCGTTCGAGCACCCGCTCGGCAGCCTGAAGCAGGCCATCGCGCAGCGCGCCGTGATGATAGGGCGTGCTCTCGCTTGCCGCGGCGGCGGCCCGGGGCGCGCTGCGTTTGCGCAGACTGCGCGCTGGAACGCTCGCTTTTGCTGATCGGGCGACGCGGGCCCGCGCTGGTGTTGCTTTTCTTGCCATTTGATTTCTATAGATCACG
>JBAUUA010001295.1:0-17764 GCA_049582465.1 Bradyrhizobium sp.
TCCTCGAGCTGATCGTAATTCCGGTCCTGATCCGGCTTCTCCTGTTGCTCCAGGCGTACCGCATCGACCGCAAGCTCGAGCGGTTCGCCGGAGGAGGGGGCGTCTTCACCAAAATCCCAAAGGCCAAGGCCGTCGTCGCGATAGAACGGCTCGACGACATAGGTCTTGGGGTTGAATTGAACCCGCATCTGGCCGAGATCGTTGCCCAGCAACATGCCGATCTCGCGGCTGATCGCCGGGTCTTGCAGTCGCGCCAGCCGCGCCTCGAACATTTCGTGTCCCTTGGCGACAAAACTGTCGTCGTCCTCGTAGGCCGGATCGAACAAAGCCCGGGCGAGCCGCGCGAGCAGGGTCGGGGCCGCGGCAACCCCGGCTGGCACAGCGACGTGGTAGGGCGACCAGAGCCTGCGCAATCCCGGCAGTTGCCGCATCGCCAGCAGCTCGATACGGGCGTCCTCGATAAGGGTGACGAGCGCGACCTGCAGCGGCTTGAGGCTGCCGACCGGAAACTTCGGCCCGCCATAGATGAGATGCGCCTGGGCGTGCGCCGCCGCGGCTCTATATAAAGAGTATGCGGCCTCGCCCTGCACGCCGCGATAGATTTCCGGCAACCGGATCAGCGGCCCGGCGATTCCGGCGCGGCGCTGCGGTGCCTGGCCGGTGTCACCGGCAAAACTGCGCAACAAAGGCGGGCGGCCCCACAATGCGGTCACGAACGCCTTGGTCTGATGCTCGGTTTCGGCAAACCCGATGCCGGCGGTCGCGCGCGCCACCAGCCGCTGCGCCAGCTCATCCTGCAGCGTAAAGAATCTCAGCCGCTTGCGTCCGTCGCTTCCCGCCAGCTTCAACCCGGCTGCCACGAAACTCTCGAAGGAGTTGATATCGCCCGCCGCGAGGATTTCGCCCATCCGCGAGGCCGCCGCCTCCACCGATTCCGGCGCCTGCAGCGCCAGCTCGTCCATGATGTGCCACCATCGCGCGAGGCTCGCCCCGGTGCCGAGAATTCGGCGTGCGATGGCAACAGCGACAAGCGTCGCGGCCGCGGCCTGCGCGCCGGCGTTGCGGCAGATATTGGCCGCGGTGTGCGCGGCCACGATCAGCGAGGCGACGCCTTCCTCGGTCGGCTGGTTCCGGCTGCTCTCCCAGAACGCGACCAGGCACGAAGGACCGGCGTTGACATCGGCGAGCGCGAGCACGCCGGCTGCCCAGCCCTCGAGTTCGTCGGCCTCGAAGCGAGTTGCGAGGTCATCCCAGGCGGTGCGGAACAAAGGCCGCAGCGCCTCGCGCTGCCGCATCAGCAAGTGGACGCGGCGGACGGCGCCCTCCGGCCCGGCCGGGATGACCCGCAACGACCCGCTTCGGAGCGCTGCACTCACGGGATGCAGGCCTCGATGGCCGCGCTGAGCGCCTCGCGGATGTCCTGATTGTCGGTGATCGGCAGAACGATGCTGGAGCGGACCGCGGCTTCGAGCGGTAGACCGGCGCGCACCAGCCGCCCGGCATGGATCAGCATCCGGGTCGAGGCGCCTTCGTCGAGGCCGTGGCCCTGAAGATTGCGGGATCGTTCGGCGATGGCGACCAGCGTCCCCGCCAGTTCGACATCGGTCCCGGCCTCGCGCGCCACGATGGCGGCTTCGACGGCTGGCGAGGGATAGTCGAAATCGATCGCGAGGAAGCGCTGCTTGGTCGATTCCTTCAGGTCCTTCACCGCGCTCTGATAGCCGGGGTTGTAGGAGATCGTGAGCTGGAAATCGGGATGAGCCGGCACGATCTCATTGTGCTTCTCCAGCGGCAGGATCCGCCGTGCGTCGGTGAGCGGATGGATCACGACGGTTGTGTCCTGACGGGCTTCGACGATCTCATCGAGATAGCAGATCGCGCCGAATCTCACCGCCATCGTCAGCGGGCCGTCGTGCCAGACGGTGCCGTCCGGCTCCAGCAGGTAGCGGCCGGCGAGATCGGACGCTGTCATGTCCTCATGCGCGGCGACGGTGATCAGGGGCTTGGCCAGGCGCCACGCCATGTGTTCGACAAACCGGGTTTTGCCGCAGCCGGTCGGCCCCTTCAGCATCACGGGCAGCCGCTCGGAAAAGGCAGCCTCGAACACCGCGATTTCGTCGCCGACAGGCTGATAATAGGGCTCGGACTGGATCCGGTAGGCATCGAGGTTCATGCGCATCTCCACGGGAATTGTGCGTGGGGAGACCGCCTGTCGATGTGAAGACCTCCGCCCCTCCGCAAGTGGGGTTAGGCAAGCATCGCCATATGGCGCGCCACAGCCTTGGAGCGCGCAGTCAGGCGTTCGGGGAACGCCTCGATCATCATTAGACCGCCAATCCCGGTTTTGCACAAGTGACATGTGAATCGGGTTGAGCCGCAAAAAATGGGCTTTCGGTACGGTCCTTCCGGACGCGCGCGGGCGCTTGACTCGCCGATAACCATCCTCTTCTCTGGCCGCATCCAGCCGCCTGGCGCGGTGACAAAAAGAAAGAAAAAAATTGGGAGCGGAACGAAAGATATCGCCGACGCACGAGGCGCCCTATCGCGGTTTGCGCGTTCTCGATTTCGGGCAGGGGATCGCATCGCCATATTGCGCCATGCTGCTCGGTGTGTACGGGGCCGAAATCATCAAGGTCGAACCGCCGGAGGGCGACTGGTCGCGCTATCTGGGAACGACCCATGGAAGCCACACGGCGCTGTCGGCCGTCTACAACCGCGGCAAGCGCAGCCTGTGCCTCGATCTGAAGCACAGTGATGGGATCGCGATCGCCAAACGGCTCGCCAGGGATTGCGATGTGCTGATCGAAGGCCTCCGGCCCGGCGTCGCCGCACGCCTCGGGCTTGGCTACGAGGAACTCTCCCGTGACAACCCCGGCCTCATCTACCTCTCGGTATCGGGCTTCGGGCAACAGGGTCCTTACGCCAAGCGCCCCGGCTCCGATTCGGTGGCCCAGGCGTTCTCCGGCCTGGTGTCGGTCAATGTCGGCAACGACAAGACGCCGCACCGGGTGGGTACGACCATTTCCGACGTTGCAACCGGGGTCTACGCCTTCCAGGCCATCGCAACCGCTCTGTTCGCGCGCGCGACCGTCGGCACCGGCCGCTGGATCGATGTCAGCCTGACGCAG
Organism: Bradyrhizobium sp.; assembly: GCA_049582465.1. Lineage (GTDB taxonomy): Bacteria > Pseudomonadota > Alphaproteobacteria > Rhizobiales > Xanthobacteraceae > Bradyrhizobium. Next base: position 3,129 of record JBAUUA010001295.1, read on the forward strand.
TCGACGGCGGCCCTGCTCGGCCACAAGGTCGCCGAATATGTTCTGGAAGGCGGCAGCCCGCGCGCTCTCAACGTGCCGGCCGGCTCCTACCAAACCACAGATGGCTGGCTGATGGTCACGCTGGTGAACGAGCCGCAGTACAAGCGGCTCTGCGCGGCGATCAGGCGTGAGGATCTGGCCACCGATCCCAGGTTTGCGGATTTTGCCAGGCGCGCAGATTCGGCGGACGCGCTGATCCCGCAGATGCGCGAGATTTTCCTGACCCGGTCGAGCGACGCATGGCTCGAGAAGCTGCATGCGGCTGATATCATCGCCGAGCGGATCCTCACGCCCGGCGACTGGCTGCACAATGTCCACGTCGAGGCGACCAAGGCCGCGGTCTGCCAGGATACGCCCGGCGTCGGCGCGGTCTACGCGCCGCGCACGCCGGGCATCGCGGGCCTTTCCGAGGATCGGCTGTGCCCGGCGCCGGATATCGGCGCGGACAGCCGCGCGGTGCTGCTGGATGCCGGCTTCGAGCCCGACGCCATCGACGATCTGATCAAGACCGGCGCCGTGCGCACCAGCGGACGCTGAAGTCGAACGGTCAATTGACGGAAACCAACACCTGGAAAGGGGGAAACCATGGCAGGATTATATTTCGAGGAATTCGAGGTCGGCCGGGAATATCATCATGAATTCAGCCGGACCGTCACCGAGATGGACAATACGATGTTCAGCCTCTTGACGATGAATCCGCAGCCGCTGCATATCGACGCGCATTTCTCGGAAACCACGGAATTCGGCCAGCGGCTGTTCAACAGCCTCTACACGCTCGGAATCATGATCGGCATGAGCGTGTACGACACTACGCTTGGCACCACGATCGGCAATCTCGGCATGACCGACGTCAAGTTTCCGAAGCCGGTGTTTCATGGCGATACGCTGAAGGCCCATACCAGGATCATCTCCAAGCGCATCAGCAAATCGCGGCCGACGCAGGGGATCGTCGAGTTCGAGCACACCGCGACCAACCAGCGCGGCGAGGTGGTCGCAAGCTGCCGCCGCACCGGGCTGATGCATTGCAAACCGCAAGCGAAGGCGTAAGGCGATGCGATCATTCCTGTTCGTTCCCGGCGACAGCACCCGCAAATTCGAGAGCGCGAAGAAGACCGCCGCCGATGCCCTGATCCTCGATCTCGAGGATTCGATCGCGCCGGATCAGAAGGTGGCCGCGCGCGGCATCACCCGCCAGATGCTCGATGCGCGCCATCCGACCCAGAAGATGTATATCCGCGTCAACGCGCTCGACACCGGCCTCACGCTCGGCGACTTGGCCGCCGTGATGCCGGGCCGGCCCGACGGCATCGTCCTGCCGAAATGCGCCGGCGCCGCCGACGTCAATCATCTGGCCTTGTACCTCGATGCATTCGAGGCGGCATCCCACCTCGAACAGGCCAGCACGCGGATCGTCGTGGTCGCGACGGAGACAGCGCGGGCGGTTACAAAGCTGTTCGATTTCGAGGGCGCGAGCCCGCGGCTGTGGGGCATGATGTGGGGCGCCGAGGATCTCGCGGCGTCGCTTGGCGCCTCGCGCAACCGGACGGCCGGCCGTTTTCACAGTCCGTTTCTGCTGGCGCGCGATCTCTGCCTGATCAGCGCGGCGGCCGCCGGCGTCGTCGCGATCGACACCATCGCCACCGACATCGACGATCTCGTCGCGCTCCGCGAAGAGGCGATTGCCGCCCGGCATGACGGGTTTCTCTCCAAGGCCGTCATTCATCCCAAACATGTCGATGTCGTCAACGCCGCCTTCATGCCGACGGACGAGGAAATCGCGTGGTCCCAGCGGGTCATAAAAGCCTTCGACGACAATCCCGATACCGGCGTCGTCAAGCTGGACGGCAAGATGCTCGACAAGCCGCATCTTCGTGCCGCCGTGAAGATCCTTGCGCAGGCGAAACGGCAAGCCTGAAGAATTTCCGCGCTAGGCCGGATCGGCCTCGACCATTGCGCCCTCGGCAATCAGCGCTTCGATCTCGCTGTCCGAAAAGCCCGCTTCGCGAAGGATGGCGTCGCCATGTTCGCCGAGGCGGGGCGGATATTGCCGGATCGAGGGCTGTGTCCGGCTCCAGGTCGCGGCGGGCCCGGCGACGCGAAGCGGGCCTTCGGTCGGATGCGCGATGGATTGCAGCAGGCCGACCGCGGCCAGATGCGGATCGTCGATCAGGCTGTCGAGGTCGTGCAGCGGTGCATGGGGAATGTCGGCCTTCTCGAACAGCTGCATCCATTCGGCGGTGGTGCGGGTCTTCATGACGTCGGCAAACCAGCCGTAGACGAAATCGTAATTGCTCGTTCGCGACGTGATGCTGTTGAGCCGCGGGTCGCGGTCGGCTTCGTTGTCCTTGCCGATGGCGCTGAAAAACGCGCTCCATTGCTTGTCGTTGTAGACCAGCGCGCAGATATAGCCGTCGCTGGTCCGGTAGGGGCGGCGATCCGGCGACAATAGCCGCGAATAGCCTGATGGCCCGACCGGCGGCTCGAAGCTGCGGCCGGACATGTGATCGCCCAGCACGAACTGCGCCATGGTCTCGAACATCGGGATCTCGATCCATTGTCCCTCGCCGGTGCGGTCGCGGTGCAGCAGCGCGGCCAGGATCGCGTGCGTGGCGTTGAGCCCGACAATGCGGTCTGCGATCGTCGCCGGCGAGAAACGCGGCTCGCCGGTGATCTTTCCGGTGAGCGCCGGCAGCGCCGTCATGCCCTGGATCAAATCGTCATAGGCCGGGCGCCCGGCATAGGGGCCTTGTTCGCCAAAGCCGTGCAGGCTGGCATAGACCAGCCGCGGGTTGAGCGCGAGCAGGTCGTCGGCGCCGAGCCGCAGCCGGCGCATCGCGGCCGGCCGTACGTTATGGACGAAGACGTCGGCGGCGGACGACAGCCGCAGCAGCGCCTCGCGGCCGCCGGCCTTCTTGAGGTCGAGCACGATGGAGCGCTTGTTGCGGTTGCCCTGGAGGTACATCGCCCCCATCTGCGGATGGCGCATCGGGGCGGCGTGACGCATCACGTCGCCTTCCGGGCTCTCCACCTTGATGACATCGGCGCCGTAGTCGCCCAGAATCATGGTGGCGTAGGGCCCCATCATGACGCTGGTCAGGTCGATGATCCTGACGCCGGCGAGAGGTCCCGCCGGGGCGTTGGCGCTCTTCTGATTCACGGCCCGCTCGGTCAATGGCTTGCCGCCAGCGCCTCGGTGAAGGCCTTGAAGACGTCGGTGCCGGGTTTGCCGCGCTTGTCGACATCCTTCACCCATTCCTCCGCCACGTTCTTGAATGCGGAGGCGAACAGTTTCTTGTCGTCGGGGCTGAACTCGATGACCTTCATGCCCTGCGACTTGATCTTTTCGGTCGCGGTCTTCTCGCCATCCTCGAACCGCTTGCAGCCTTCGCGCGTGGTTTGCTCGCCCGCTTCGACCAGCACTTTGCGCACGTTCTCCGGCAGGGATTTGAATTTCGCCTCGCCCATCGAATAGGTGAAGATCGCGGTGCCGAAATTCAGCCCCTCGGTGCCGGATTTGAGGATCTTGCCGAAGTCGTAGGATACCGAGCTCTGATAGGAGAAGATCAGGCCGTCGAGCGTGCCGCGGGTGAGCGATTCATAGATTTCGGGTGCGGCCATGCGGACCGGCACGCCGTTGATGGAGCGCATCATCAGGTCCATCGCCCCGCCGGTGGTGCGGATCTTCAGGCCCTCCAGATCCTTGGCGGTGTTGATGACGCGGCTGTTGGCGAGCTGGATCTGATAGGCGGGCAGCGCGATCGTCACCAGCGGCCGCAGGCCGTTCGGCGCGAATTCCTTGCTCTCCAGGATGCCGCCATTATGCGAGATCTTGTAGAAGGCGAGCGATCCCTGACATTCGGTCTCGAAGATGCCGGGAAGCTCGGCGACCGCCGTCAGCGGAAATTTGTCCGACGAATAGGACGGAACGATATAGGCGAGGTCGGCGACGCCGACGGAGGTAAGCTGCGCCATGTCCTTGGCCTTGCCGAGCTGCTCGGCGGGAAAGTGCTGGAAGGTGACCTGTCCGTTGGTCGCTTTCGTCACCAGCTCCATGAACGGCTTTGCCACCAGTTCGTGGATGACGTGACCGTTGGGCAGGCTGTCGGCGAGCCGCAGCGTGATCTTTTCCTGCGAAAGAGCCGGGCTTGCGCCCAGTGCAATCATCGCAGCGGCGAGGACGATCCGCCTGTGCGGAATGGTCATGAGGTTTCTCTCCCGTTTGTTGTTTGTCTTCTCAGTAACCCATCTTGATCGGCAGCCAGAGAATGATCTGCGGCCACGCCACCAGGATCGCGATCGCGATCAGGTGGGCGACGAAGTGCGGAAACACGCCGTGGAACACTTCGCTGACGGGACGCCCCGAATAACGCGCCACCACGAAGCAGTTCAGTCCGACCGGCGGCGTGATCATGCCGACCTCCGCGGTGACAATCTTGATGACGCCGAACCAGAGCGGATCGTAGCCAAGCGATTTGATCAGCGGCAGCACGATCGGCACGGTGAGCACCAGGATGGCGATCTGGTCCATGAACGAGCCGAGCACGATGTAGCCGCACAGGATCAGCGTCAGCACCATCCAGGCCGGTACATGCAGGCCTCCTACAAAACCCACCAGGTTTTGCGTCACCTGGGTCAAGGTGAAGAAGTAGCCGAAAATCGACGCGCCCAGCAGGATCATCGCGATCATGCAGGTGCCGTGGGCCGCGCGCAGCAGCGCGCTACGCAGGCTCTGCAGGTTGATCTTGCCCTTCCACAGAGCGAGACAGAACGCGCCGAAGGCGCCGAGCGCCGACGCTTCGGTCGGCGTGGCGATGCCCGAATAGATCACGCCCGTCACCATCCCGAACAGCAGCAGCATCGGCCCGACGACCCTGAGCATCCGGAACTTTTCATAGAGCGTGACCGATGGGCCCGCCGGCGCGCGGGACGGATCCTGCCAGGCCAGGAACCAGACGGTCGCCATGATCGTGATGGTGACGAGAACGCCCGGGATGACGCCGCCGATCAGGAGCGCGCCGATATTCACCTCCGCGAGCAGCCCGTAAATGACGAGCGCGACCGACGGCGGAATCAGCATCGCCAGCGTGCCTGATATCGCCACCACACCGGCCGCCATCCTGGGCTCGTAGCCCTGCTTGAGCATGGCGGGCAGGCTGGTGGCGGACAGCGTTGCCGCCGAAGCCGTGCTGGTGCCGCAGATGGCGCCGAAACCGGCACCGGCCAGCGCCGTCGCCATGCCGAGGCCGCCGGGCACCCGGCCGACCCAAGCCGCGGTGGCCTTGAAGAGGTCGTCGGCGATGCCGCTGACCAGAACGAATTCGGCCATCAGCAGGAACATCGGGATCGTGATCAGTTCGTAGGAGGTCACCGCGGACAAAGGCGCGGTCTGCAAAATGCCCGTCAGGATCGGCATGCCGCCGACCATGTAGAGGCCGAGAACGCCGGATCCCGCCATCGCAAAGCCGACCGGCGTTCCGATCGCCAGCAGCACGAACAGAACAACCATGACAAGGGACAGGATCATTCGAAGGTTTCCCCGGCAGCGTGCGATGCCGGCAGCGCGATCACGGCGCGCCCGGTGGCTAGAGACAAGACATGGCCGATCAGATGAAGCACGAGCCGCAGCGTGATGAGTCCGGCTCCGAACGGCACCAGCCCGATCGAGGGCCACATCGGCCAGGGAATGGCGCCGGCCATGACGTCGCTCGATCGAAAGCTGTCGACCGCGCGCAGCCAGCCGAGATACGCGATCAGAGAAAACACGGATATGCCGACCAGGCAGGTGACGATCTCCGTCACGCGGATCATCGCCGGCGGAAATCTCTGCTGCAGAATGTCGACGCTGACATGGGCGTTGCTGGCATAGGCTTCCGACAAAATCAGGAAGAACACGCCGGCCATCAGATAGAGCGAGATCAGGTCATAGGCCCAGGAGAACGGCCGGTTAAAGACATAGCGCATGACGACATCGCTGAAGACGATCATCATGATCGCAAACATGAAGATCGCGGCGATCGTGGATACCGCCCTTTCGACGGCTCCCAGCGCCTTCAATAGTCCGTCGAGCAAATTGATCCCCCCAGAATATTTTTCTTGTTGCAGGCCGCGGTCAGACCGGACCGCCGCTTGGCAGGCTTATTTGGCCGGAATGCTCGCAACCGCCGCGTCGAACTCCTTGAGCGCGTCGCTCCCGTGTTTGCCGCGCGAGTCCAGTCCTTCCGCCCAGGTCTTCGCCACGCCCTTCATGAGATCCTTGAACTTTGCGCCGGTGTCCGGTTGCAGGGTTTCAAAATGAACCGCGGCCTGGAGTGATTTCTTGGTTTCGTTGTCGGCCTTCTGCACTTGCTGGCAGGCGGCCGGGATGATCTCCTCCGCCACATCGATCATGGCCTTCTGGACTTCCGGCGACAGCTTCTTCCAGGCGTTGTCGCTGATCGAATAGGCGACGATGAAGCTGCCGAAGCCCAGGCCGTCGGTTGAATATTTCACCAGCTTGTCGGCGCCATAGGCGACCACGCTTTCGAGCGGAAACAGCAGACCGTCCATGGTGCCGCGGGAAAGCGATTCATAGGCATCGGGTGCGGCCATGCGAACGGGGACCGCGCCGATTGCGCGCAGGGTCAGGTCCTGCGCGCCGCCGGTGGAGCGCAGTTTCAGGCCGGTGACGTCGCCGACATCCTTCACCGGCTGCTTGACGGTGAAGATGCGATATTGCGGCAGGCTCACCGCCAGCAGCAGCCGGATATTGTTGGCTGCATAATCCTGCTCGGCGATGACGCCGTTCCTCGCGAGCTTCCAGTAGGCCAGCGTGCCCTGGCATGAATGCTCGAACGCTCCCGGCAGCATCGCCACTTCGGAGACCGGCATCTTGTCGGAGACATAGGCCGGCGCGACATAGCCGATATCCGCGACGCCCGTTTGCGTCAGCTTCAGCATGTCCGCCGCCTTGCCGAGCTGCTGCGCCGGATAGTGCTCGAAGTTGACCGCGTTGTTGGTGCGCTTCTTGACCTCGTCCATCCACGGTTCGAGGATCAGCTTGACGAGATAGTGGCCCTTCGGAAATGAATCGGCGACACGCAGCGTGATCGGATCGGCGGCTTGTGCAAGAACGGTCGACGCAATCAGGATGAGGGAAGAGAAAAAGACTCGTCGGGCCGCCAGCATGTCGCCTCCACCGGGACTTATTATGGTTTCGCGTAGCTGCACATAAACCCGTTATATCGTCAAGAATTACCCCGCCTGCGCCATAGCGCCGCAATCGAGCGCAGCTCGCAACCGCAGGGCGTGCAATCGGCGTGGGTCGACGTTTGCGGCAGAAGCTCAGCGGTTGCTGGTGTGCCACCGACGCCGCGGCGCACGGGATCGGGGAGGCGAATTTCGACACGGACCCTCCATACGAGCCGATCGGCAATTCCGTGGCACGGAACAAAATTCCGCTTGCATCGCAAACCGGGCAAGCTTTCATGGTCGGCAACAGCAACCTCATGACGGGCGTCTGCCTGGCCTTGGGCATCTCGACGCCGTGTGAGGCGTGCGTCGGAATCCGGATCGTTCATTAAATGCCGCAAGATTGGAGCCTGGAAGTCGCCGGACGCATCGACGATTGGTGGTCGATTGCGAAGGCCGACGTGTTGGCCGATCCGTTCGGGCGGATGGCGAAAGCCGGCCTGTTCCAGATCGGCCTGCGAGGGGCGGGCGCAGCCCTCGACAGCTATCGCGCGATCGCTGCCGCCGAGCAGGCGATTGCCGCGAAGACTGGATTACCGGGACTGGCGAGCGCCTTTGCCGGGCGGCAGATGGTCGCGCGCTTTTTCATCGGAGGTTTTGCCAACGAGCACCAGCGCGACGTATGGCTTCCGCGCGTGGCAGCCGGCGAAATCTGCGCCGTGATCGCGATCTCCGAGCCCGGCGCGGGGGCGCATCCGAAAAACCTGCAGACATCGGCCGAACCGAATGGCGCAGGGTACGTGGTGCGGGGCCGCAAGGCCTGGGTCACCAATGGTCCGGTTGCGGACGTGTTTCTGGTATTGGCCGTGACCGCGGTCGAGCAGGGACGCAAACGATATGGGTTGTTTCTGATTCCGAAACAGACAAAGGGCCTGATCGTCAAGCCGATGCCGGCGATGAACGTGCTGGCGCCGGCGACGCATTGCGAGCTCGAACTCGATGGCTGCGAGGTGCCGGCGGCGGCACGGATCGGCGATATGGCTGACGCCTATCCGGCGATGGCCTTGCCGTTTCGTGATGTCGAGGACACCGTCGGCACCGCCAACATCTCGGGGCTGCTGAGCTGGTTGCTGGAAAAATGCGCTGCGCGCCTGGAGCAATCGGAAGACAATGCCTTGCGGCTCGGCCGTATCGCGGGTCTGGTATCGCTGCTGCAGGCGGCAAGCCAGCTCGCGGTGGCCGCGCTCGATGGCGATGGGCCGGACGTGCCGGCGCGCGTGATCGGCGTGCGGCTGTTGGCGCGGCAGATCGTCGATGAAATCCGCGAACTGCTGGCGCAGGGCGCGCCCGCTGATGACGCGATTGGCCGGGCGCTCGCCGCCTACGACCTGTTGTCCTCGGTCGCGCGGGAGCCCCGCAAGGTGCGGCAGGCCCGGCTTGGAAATTCCCTATGGAGCGTGAAACAGTGACCCACAATACTCTACCGGCGGATTCGATCGAGGCCGTCACCCGTGGGCTGGCATCGGCCGGATATATCGCCAGCAAGCAGATCGCGACCGCGATCTATCTCGCCGAGCGGATCGAGAAGCCCATTCTGGTGGAAGGACCGGCCGGCGTCGGCAAGACCGAACTCGCCAAGGCGCTGGCGGCCTGGCGCGGACTCAGGATGATCCGTCTGCAGTGCTATGAAGGGCTCGACGAGGCCAAGGCGCTGTATGAGTGGAAATACGCCAAGCAGCTGCTCTACACCCAGATCCTGAAGGACAAGCTCGGCGAGGTGCTCGGCGGCGCCGACACGCTGGCCGCGGCGCTCGACAAATTGCACGATTTCGGCGACGTGTTCTTCTCCAAGGAATTCGTCGAGCCGCGCCCCCTGCTGCAGGCCCTGGAGCAGCCGAAAGGCTGCGTGCTGCTGGTCGACGAGATCGACAAGTCGGACGCCGAATTCGAATCGCTGCTGCTCGAAATCCTGTCGGATTACCAGGTCAGCATCCCCGAACTCGGAACCGTCGTGGCGAGCGTCAAGCCGATCGTGATCCTGACCTCGAACGGCGAGCGCGACCTCTCCGATGCGCTCAAGCGCCGCTGCCTGCATCTGCATATCGGTTTTCCCGAGCAGAAGCTGGAGGAACGGATCGTCGAAAGCCGGGTGCCCGGCATCTCGCAGACCCTGCGCACGCAACTCGTCGGCTTCATCAACCAGGTCCGCGCGCTCGACCTGAAGAAACTGCCTTCGGTCAGCGAGACCATCGACTGGGCGCGGGTGCTGGTGCTGCTGCAGGCTTCCGAACTGGACCATGAAACCGTCAAGGACACGCTCAATGTGCTGCTGAAATACGAGGCAGACATCGAGACCACGCTGCCGCAGGTGACGACCTTCGTCGCCAAGGCAGGCCGGCAGGGCGTGTTCGGTTGATGCGCCAGGAACTGCATCGCTTCTTCCGGGCGGCTCGCGGGGCCGGCGTTCGGGTATCGCCCGCGGAAAGTATCGATGCCATGAAGGCGGTGGCCGATGTCGGATTTGCCGACCGCGCCATTCTGCGCGACACGCTGCTGCTGACGCTCGCCAAGAGCGAAGAGGAAAAGCAGGCGCTCGGCGATTGCTTTGACCTGTTCTTCAGCCAGCCGGAAGTGAAGGAAGAAACCGCGCCGGAAGACGCCGCGGAAAGCAAGAGTGCGGATATGAGCCAAGGCGAAGTGGAGCAGGGCGGCGACGCCGGCGCGCCCTCGCCGGAACTCGGCGAGCTGGCGCAGATGCTGCTGTCGCGGGACCGCAACGCGATCGCAGCTGCGATGGCGGCTGCTGGCAATGCAGCCTCGCTTTCCGACATCCGCTATTTCACCCAGCGCGGCATCTTCTCGACCCGGATTCTCGAGCAACTCGGGATCGAGCGGCTGCGCGACGATCTGGACGCGCTGACCGCGACGAATCCGGCGGATGCCGAACGGCTCGCGGCGGCGCTGGAGGCGCTGCGCGAAAACGTGCGCGACGTCGTCAATCAGGCGCTGCTGCTCTATGGGCGCGAGGAGAGCGAGAACCTGCGCCATGAAATCCTGCGCAATGCGCCGCTCGCCCGCCTCGAACGCCGCCAGGTCGAGCAGATGAAAGCCCTGATCCGCGCCATCGCGCGGCGCTTGCGCGAGCGTTACAGCAAGCCTCGCAAGCGCCAGCGGCGCGGCCATCTCGATCTCCGGCGGACGCTGAGGCGCAACGCCGCCTGGGGCAGCGTTCCGTTCCTGATCTCGTGGAAACGCCGGCATCGCGACCGGCCCAGGATCGTGGCGCTGTGCGACGTCTCGGGCTCGGTGGCGCAGGTGTCCGACTTCTTCCTGCTGTTGATCCACAGCCTGCACGAGGTGGTGGACGACGTGCGCTCGTTCGCCTTTTCCGGCCATCTGATTGAAGTCAGCGACATCCTCGACAAGAAGACGCCGGAGGAGGCCATGAGCGAGATCATGTCGAAGGTCGGCTTCGGTTCGTCCGACTATGGCGGCTCGCTGGTGGATTTCGAGAAGGATTTCATCAACACGGTGACGCCGAAGACGACGGTGATCGTGCTCGGCGACGCCCGCACCAACAACCTCGATCCGCGCGCCGACATCCTTCGCACCATTTCGGAGCGATCCAAGCGGCTGGTCTGGCTCAACCCCGAGGGACGCATGGCCTGGGGCTGGGGCGACTCCGAGATGCCGCGTTATGCCACCTTCTGCAGCGTCGTGCGCCAGTGTGCTACCGCAAAGCAGCTCGAGCGGGCCGTGTCGGATATCGTGGCGGCCTATCAATAAGCCATTGTGGTGGGTAGCCGGCGGCGGCTAAAAGCCGGGCTGGTTACCATCGCAGCGGATCTTGCAAAATGCCCACGAAAGCCTCTGATTGCGCCGTCTCCCGTACCCTGGTCCGGGCGTTCCTCACCGTGCTTGTGGTGCTAGGGCTCGCTCTGCCGCAGCGCCCGGCTGGCGCCGAGACCAAATATCCGGGCAAGCCGGTGCGCGTCGTGCTGCCCTTCGCGCCAGGCGGCGTTGCCGACATCACCGCGCGCGTCATTGCCGACAGGCTTGGCGACAAGCTCGGGCAGCGCTTTTACATCGAAAACCAGCCCGGCGCCGGCGGCATCGCCGCCGCTCGAACCGTGACCTCTTCGGCGCCGGATGGGTACACCCTGGCGCTGCTGTCCAACGGAACCGCGATCAGCGTCTCCCTGTTCGGCCATTTGCCCTACGATCCCCTGAAGGCCTTCGCGCCGATCTCGAGCCTGGGCTATTTCGATTTCATCTTCTCAACCAACGCGGATTCGCCATTCAAGACGCTCGCCGACTTCATCGCCGCCGCCAAGGCAAAGCCCGGCACGTTCAATGTCGGGACCATCAATATCGGCAGCACGCAGAACCTGTCGGCGGAACTGCTCAAGACCGCGGCCGGCATCGATTTCACCATCATTCCCTATCGGGGAACGCCGGAACTGCTGGTGTCGACCATGCAGGGCAACGTCGCTCTGATGATCGACAGCTACTCGTCCATGAAGGGCAATCTCGCCGAAGGGAAAATCCGGGCGCTGGCGTCGTCGGGGCCGGTACGTTCCGAAAGCACGCCCGACATGCCCACCTTGCAGGAATCAGGCGTGGCCAATTACGACGTCGTTTCCTGGAACGCGCTGTTCGCTCCTGCCGGGACGCCGCCCGAAATCATCGCGACGCTCAATCAGGCGCTGCGGGAAATACTCACTGAACCGGAAGTGAAGAAGCGGCTGCTCGAACTCGGCATCGAGGCCAGGGCCTCCACGCCCGAGGAGATATCGGCGAGGCTGAAATCCGATATCGACAAGTGGCAGAAGGTGATCGAGAAGGCAGGGATTCCGAAGCAATAGCGGCGATGGGTCCCGGTCTCAGGGCGTTGACTCAAGCTCGATTTCGTCCTGATCTGGCCGCTCCATGAACCTCAAGCAGCTCGAATACTTCGTGCAGGTGGCCGAGCTCGGCAGCTTCAGCAAGGCCGCGGTTGTGCTCGACATCGCGCAGCCGGCGCTGAGCCGGCAAGTGCGCAGCCTGGAGACCGAGCTGCACCAGCAGCTGTTCCTGCGCAACGGCCGGGGCGTCACGCTTACCGATGCCGGCAAGCGGTTGTTCGACCACAGCGTGGCGGTGCTGCAGCTGATGGCGCATGCACGCGAGGACCTCGGCGCAAGCCGCGATGAACCGATCGGGCGGGTGACCATCGGGCTGCCGCCGAGCATGGGCCGTCAGCTCACGCTTCCGCTGATTGACCGCTTCAAGAAGGAGCTGCCGGCCGCGAGGCTTGCGATCGTCGAGGGCTTGTCGACCCATATCGTCGAATGGGTGACGACCGGACGCATCGACATTGGTCTGGTCTACAACCCCGAAGCGCAGCCGGGGCTCGAGATCACGCCGCTGCTTCAGGAGCAGCTCGGATTGGTGAGTCATGCCGCCAAGGGCAAGCGGAAGCGTCCCGCGTTGCTGCCGCTGCCGATGAAGGAACTGTCGCGCTATCCGCTGATCGTTCCAGAGCGGGTGCACGCCATGCGTCGGTTGCTGGATACCCAGGCGGCGCTGGCCGGCATCAAGCTCGATATCGCCTGGGAGGTGTCGAGCGTGCCGTCCATCATCGATCTGGTCTGCGCCGGCTACGGCTACGCGGTGCTCACCGCCAGCGGCGTGGCGGCATCGGCGCGCTCGGGCGAACTGGTGACACGCCGGCTGACGGACCCGACGCCGGTCAGCGTGCTGTGCTTGGCGATCTCGGCGCACCGGCGTCCCACGCCCCTGACCCAGCACACGATGCGGCTGTTGACCGCGCTGGTGCGCGAGCTTCCCGTCTGATCATTTTCGGCATAGTTGGCGCCCATGAGCTATGCCAAATTGCGATAGCTGATATAGGGGCGCGGCGCTGGCGGAAGGCAGACCGGCTGGCCAAAGTACCTCTGTCCGGGCTCGCCTGACTCGCGGCAGCAGTCACCCGATCCGGCCGATCCTCAGGAAGCGAGACCATCGTCAGTCCGGGAAACTCGACCAGTCGGGTCCAATGATTCCGGTGCGGAGCCGGATAAAAAAGGGAGCACGCCCGCATGCTTAGACGCACCTTCCTCAGGGGGGCCGCATGCCTCGGCGCCATGTCGCCGCTTGGCGCGAACCGGTCGCTGGCAGCGGAGAATCCGGCTCCCGAAGCCAAGCCAATTCCCACCATTCCCGGTCCGGACCACAATACGAAGACGCCGGCCTTCAAGGTGCCTGCCGGCACCATCGATACGCATACCCACATTTTCGGCCCCGCCGCCGACTATCCATTCTCGCCGAAGCGGCCCTATACGCCTCCCGATGCGCCGCTGCCGATGTTTCGTGCCCTGCATGAGAAGATCGGCGTGCACCGCGCGGTGATCGTCAATGCAACCCTGCACGGGTTCGACAATCGGGTCGTGACGGACGCCATCGCGCAGAGCGGCGGCAACTATAAAGGCATCGCAAATATCAATGATGCGATGTCGGATGCGGATCTCGCGGCACTGGACAAGGCCGGAATCAGGGGCTGCCGTTTTGCCTTCCTCAAGCGGCTGGGCGGCGTCGGCGACATGAACGTGTTCAAGCGGCTGGTGGATCGGGCCGCCGCGATCGGCTGGCATGTCGACATCTATCTCGAGCCCGGAAGCATCCGGGAATTCATGCCGATCCTGACGGCGCTGCCGACCACCTATGTCATCGATCACATGGGCACGATCGCTGCGGCCAAGGGCCTCGATGATCCCGAATTCAAGGCGCTGCTCGACCTGCAGAAGAATGACGAGAAGTGCTGGGTCAAGATCACGGGGCTCGAACGTGCCTCGGCCGGCGGGCCTCCGTTCCACGACTCGGTCCCGTTCGCCAAGGCCCTGATCGACAATGCGCCGGACCGCGTGATCTGGGGAACCGACTGGCCGCACCCGAACGTCAAGATCATGCCGAATGATGGTGATCTGGTCGACCTCATTCCGCTGTATGCGCCGGAGCCCGCGACCCAGCAAAAGCTGCTGGTCGACAATCCCGTGCGCCTGTTCAAATTCTAGCACCGGATGCGCCATTGCAAGCGCACCCGAAGGAGCCAGTCGTGAGCCTACCGATGACAAGCGAGACGATGCCGCGTCGCCGCGCGATGGTCGAACTCGTCGCGGCCCTGGCGATCGCCGGATCGATCGTCGCTGCCGGAATAGGGGCCGCCGGCGCGGCCGATCCGGACGTGCAAAAGGTCCTGGCGCCGAGCGGGAAGCTGAGGGTTGGGCTTTATCCGGGCACTCCGACATCGATATTGCCCGACGCCACGAACCCGCGCGGCGTCGGCTATGATCTCGGCAAGGAGTTCGCGCGGCGGCTTGGCGTTCCCTATGAGCCGGTGGTTTTTTCCAAGAACGCCGAAGTGCTCGAAGCGGTGAAGACGGCGCAGGTCG
>JBAUUA010001296.1:0-1752 GCA_049582465.1 Bradyrhizobium sp.
GCGCCGCTCCATGACAACTGCGCTGCGCCAACGCGCGGATTGCCAAGGGGATCGGTCCGAAGGAGGCCAGTGGCTCTTGCGCAATATCGGCCAGCCTGGACGTCCGGCGCCGCGCTGCAAGCGCGCCGCTCCGCCGCAGCGCACAGCCAATGTCGCTGTTGGGTCTTGGCCGTGTCAAAACGCTTTGCCGCAAAAAGCCTTGGACGAGGCGGGTTGCGATTCGAGCTGCTTGTTCGGTTTTGATTATGCCCGGATCGCGGCCATTAGCGGTTGGATGCCAATGATGTTCATCACCCGGGTGATATTATAGGCGAGCACGTGAAGCGCCATCTCGGTGGCGACCTTGGGCAGACGCTTCATCAGGAAGTGCGTCGCCCCCATCCTCATTTTCAACGTGCCAAAGGGATGCTCGGCCGTCTCGCGTCGCTGGCGCATGGCCCGCGGGTTCTTGTCGAGGCGCTTCTGGACGGCCTCCAAAACATGCTCATGCTCCCAGCGGGCGATGCGTCGCTGCACGCCAGTGGTACAGCGTCGCTTGAGCCCACAGTGGCGACACGCATTTGTCCAATAGCGCCGCAGCTTCTGGCCGTTCTCCTCATTCGTGTAATGGTACTTCAGCTTTTCGCCGGCCGGACAACGATACGTATCCTCGTCTCCAAGATAAACAAAGTCTTGCTTGCCAAAGCGCCCCCTTGCCTCAATGCCCGAGGTCACCGGTTTGGGCAGTGTCACGGTGATGCCGGCTTCGTGACACGCAAGGATTTCCTCGCCGCTGTAATAACCCCGATCGGCAACCGCTTCGAGTTTGTCGACACCGAGGACTTCCTTCGCCTGGCAAGCGACGTTGGCGAGTTGCGCTCGATCTGAGCCATCGTTCGTTACCTCATGCGTGACGATCAGGTGATGTTTCGTATCGACTGCGACCTGCACATTGTAGCCAACCACGCCAGAGCCACGGCCGCTGGTCGCCATCGACCGGCTGTCGGGATCGGTGAGCGAGATCTGCTGATCAGGGGACGCCAACATCAGCTTCTCCATCGTCGCCAGCCGCTGCATCTCGCTCTCCAGCTTGATCAGCTTCTCCCTTAAGTGGGCCGTTTTCATTGCCAGTTCTTGAGATGGCTCCTGCAGGTCGGCAGTGTCGAGCTGCGCAAGGTAGCGTGCCACGCTCTTCTCCAATTGCGCCCGGCGTCGCTCCACCTTCCCGCTCGTGAAGTTCTTGTCGCGGGTATTGACGGCCTTGAACTTGCTGCCATCGATCGCAACGCTCGCATTCATGAGCAGACCCATCAGGCGGCACAGTTCAACAAATTGCACGCAAACCTGCTTGATCGCAGGCCCGCTGTCCTTGCGGAAGTCGGCAATCGTCTTGTGGTCAGGAATGAGGCGGCCCGTCAGCCACATCACCTCGACATTGCGCCCAGCCTCGCGCTCAAGCCGCCGGCTCGACTGAACCCGATTGAGGTAGCCGTAGATGTACAGCTTCAGCAGCACCGCGGGGTGATAGGAAGGTCGCCCCGTTGCCTCGGGAGCTACTCCATCAAAACCCACCCTCGATAAGTCGAGCTTGTCGACAAAGACGGCGATCACACGAACTGGGTTGTCCGCGCCGATCCAGTCCTCTAGGCATTCCGCAAACAGTGTCGCCTGGCCCCGATCAATCCCCTCAACGAAGCGCCTCATCGGATTCCTCCGCCAAAAGACGGCGGAATCATACAGCGCGAATCAAATAACCAGGTGCGTTTTCACACA